>CAYPVL010000004.1:0-62629 GCA_964414165.1 uncultured Cognatiyoonia sp. | reverse complement strand
GCACACTGAACATGGCGGATCTTGCGCAGCGGGGGCAACTGATTGACCCTGCCGAAAGCGTCGGGATCAGGGGGGCGGCGGTCCTGCTGTTATTGGTCTTCGCGATCAAAGCAGCACTTGTGCCGCTGCACTTCTGGCTGCCGTCCTCCTATGCCGAGGCCCCTGCCCCAGTCGCCGCACTTTTCGCGATCATGACGAAGGTCGGGGCCTATGCGATCATCCGGGTCTATACGCTGGTCTTCCACCCCGATCTAGAAGTGACCGCAGGGCTGCACGCGCTTTGGCTGATGCCTGCAGCGCTGATTTCACTGGCCATCGGGAACATCGGGATCCTTGCAGCCAAAAAGCTGGATAGGCTAGTGGCCTTTGCCGTTATCGGGTCCATGGGGATGGTGATGATCGCGATCTCGCTGTTCACGATCGAAAGCATCGGGGCCGCACTTTACTATATTGTGCATTCAACACTTGTGGCAGCGGCGCTGTTCCTGATCACCGATCTGGTGCGGGCTGGGCGGGAAAACCTTGACCTGACGGCGCAGCCAAGTATCGCGGGTGCTCCGCTCACATCAGCGCTGTTCTTTGCAGCCGCCATCGCCATGGCCGGGCTACCGCCGCTGTCAGGGTTCATCGGCAAACTGCTGATCCTTGATGCGGCCTTTGCAAGCGTCAGCATGGCGTGGATCTGGGCTGTGATCTTGATCGCATCACTGATCAGCGTCATCGGCTTTGGGCGGGCGGGATCGACACTGTTCTGGAAGGCCAAGGCGCTTGATCAGATGACGGCCTCTCCCCCACCTGCAGCGCTGTCCTACGTGGCTGTCGGGGGGCTTCTCGCGCTTTTGGTGGCGCATACAGTCTTTGCGGGGCAGGCCACAGCCTATGCAAACGCGACCGCCGCACAACTGTTTGCACCCGAACCCTACATCAGCACCGTATTGGACACGCCCGGAAAGCTGTCAGATGCGAAAGACGGGGGGTATTAAGATGTTGTCACGCGCTTTCTACTGGGTCTTCCCACACCCCTTCCTGACGCTGCTTTTGGCGGTGGTCTGGACACTTTTGCAAAACGAAGTCTCGGCAGGGATGGTCGTGTTCGGGATCATCCTTGGGGTGATCATCCCAAAGATCACAAACGTCTGGTGGCCGGATCGACCGACAGGCCTGCGCGTCGGCAAATTCACAAGCTACGCAGTGATTGTGCTTTGGGACATTATGGTCGCGAACTTCCAAGTGGCTTGGATCGTGCTCACAGTACCCAACAGCAAACTGAAACCTGCCTGGATCGCGGTGCCGCTTGACCTCAAACAGCCCGAAGCAATCACGATGCTGGCGGGCACAATCACACTGACGCCGGGCACCGTCTCGGCTGACCTGTCTGCCGAGGGGAATTCACTGCTTGTGCACGTGCTACATACCGATGACCCCGACGGAGTGCGGGACGACATCAAGACCCGCTATGAGGCCCGCCTGAAGGAGATTTTCGTCTGATGGAAGATTTCATGAATATCAGTATCATCATTGCCTTCATCACGGTCGCGCTTGGGCAGATTATGTCGATGTACCGGCTGATCATCGGGCCCGATACAGGGGACCGGATTCTTGCGCTTGATACGATGGTGGTGAACGCCATCGGGATGATCGTGCTGCTTGGGATGGCACAAGGGTTTCAGATCTACTTTGAAGCGGCGATGATCATTGCCATGCTGGGGTTCGTATCCACCGTGGCCTATGCGCGGTTCATCCTGCGGGGGGATATTATCGAATGATGGTGACAATCGGCACAGCCGCAACAATCTTCTGCCTGCTGCTTGGGTCAGGATTCGTCCTTGTGGGGTCCATCGGGCTGCTTAAGTTCAACGACGGGATGACCCGGCTTCATGCACCAACCAAGGTTGGCACAATCGGGGTCGGGGCGCTTTTGCTGGCGTCGATGATCCATAGCTGGACATATGGGGAAGGGTCGATCCACGAAACGCTGATCATGGCGTTCCTTTTCGTGACAGCACCGATTTCGGCGAACTTCTTGGCCAAGGTGCACATTCACCGCAAATCCTGCGACATGCCGCCACCACCGCCAAAAGATGTAAAGTGGTCAACGCTGGATACACCGGACGGTGACACGCTTTAACGCGACCAAAAGCAAGCAACCCACACAAAAGAAATGGCACCGCCCCTCCCAGAGCGATGCCATCTTTTACGAACTGAACCCCTACATACCCAAGGGTTCAAAATACTCGTTACGTATAACAACAATCGTCAACGACCGCTTCGAAGCCCCATTAAACTGAGAAACGCAGACATCACTTGGTAACCAAAACACGCGTTACAATACCCGAAGGTCTTCAAAAGCTAAATTAATATTAGCATTTCTAATCCATCATTAGCAATGCTATTTAAACATAGAGATTCCCCGTAACGCAACGGGGTAAGATGCTGTTTTATATGCACAAAGTGCACCCTCCGGATTTCGAAACAGTCTTTGGCACATCCCGAAACAAAACAATCTGCACGGCTAGCTTCGAAAATACGCATCAACCATGTTGATGCGGTTCTCCCTACTCGGCTGGAACAACGGCCCGATCTTCAGGTGCCGGTGCCACATCGCGCGCAGGCACCGCATTGGGCCGCGCCCGGTAAAGGGCATCCTGCGCCAGAATGCGATGCGACGTCTCAAGATGGCGCGCGGGCACATGCGGAAACAGATGATGCACAAGGTGAAAGCAGTCGTTGCGCGGGAAAAACAGAACACGCAAAGGCCAAGGGGCCAGAATATTGCGGGACGCGGCGATATCATCCTGCGTGCCAACGATACCGGCATGATCCAGACAATCCGCCCAATAGTTCAGCGACGAGTAGGCCAGAACATAAGACAGCGCCAGAAAGATGCCGATGGTCAATGGAAACAGAAACGCGCTCAGAAACAGGGTGAACAGCACAACCATCTTGGCCGCAAAGAAAACCTGGCCATCACCGGCAGACAGGTTCATATGCAGATAATAAGGTAAGTGCCGCCCAATTATCGGCGTCACCAGATGGCGAAGGATAACGCGTGGGGTCAAAGGATCATGCAGGCGCAGATCCTTGATACCCTGCAAATCCAGATCATGCTCATAATCGCCCAGATGCGCATGATGGGTCAGGTGTTCATCACGGTAATCATTGAACGAACTGAACAGGATCACGGCGCAAAACTTGCCAATATCCGTATCAACCGCGCGGGAATCGCTGAATGTGCTGTGTGAACATTCGTGGATAATGTTGTTCAAGCCACGAAAGCGGGTGCCAATGAAGATCATCAACAAGATCGACCCCAGCACCGTTAACCATGACAGTGGCAGCGATGTGAGATAACCACCGGCGAGGACGGCCAGCCCGATCTGGAACAAATATCCCGCGACAATGCCCCATGCAAAAAGTGGCGAATATCGCGACATTCTCGCGAAGTCGCGCATGTATTTTGTACGTAGCTCTTTGGCTGACATATTGACCCCCATCAATATTGGACTTTAAAAAACATAGGGCCGCTGCGTTTTCAAGCCAGCAATCTTTAGCATTAACTAATTGCATTAACGCCACTAATCCTGACATTTAGGTAAATTACCTTGAAAACATTACTCAGCAGGGTACATACCTAAGCCAGCATAAGATCAGCTAATATCGTAAGGGTAGAAATTGAATATCGACTACGACGCTTTGGCCGTGCTTTCGGCGGTTGTCCGCACAGGAAGCTTTGAGGCTGCGGCCAAATCGTTGAACGTGACGCAATCCGCGGTGAGTCAGCGAATCAAGCAGCTTGAAGATAAGGTCGGATCCGTCCTTATCATCAGGGGGCGTCCTTGCCTTGCGACCGAGGATGGGCTGATCCTGTGCCAACACATCGAACAAGTGACGCTTTTGCGCCATGAGGTCAACCAACAGCTTTCGGGTGGCGGCGGCAAATCCACTGGCAATGTGCGCATTGCGGTGAACAGTGACAGCCTGGCCACGTGGTTTCCCGAAGTCGTCGAACGCGCCGCCGCTGATCTGAACCTACGCCTTGATATCGTACCCGATGATCAGGAATTCACCGAAGATCGGCTGCGCTCTGGCGATGCGCTTGCGATCGTGACGTCATCGGACAATCATATTCCGGGATGCAAGATTTTTCCGCTTGGCAGCATGGATTACCTCGCTGTTGCCTCGCCCGATTTTATTGCCAAGCACCTGCCTGCTGGCGCAAATCTTGCCGCGATGGCTGCCGCGCCCGCGATCCGGTTTGACCGTAAAGACACCCTGCCCCTGCAATGGCTTGAAGCCGCCTTTGGCGACGCAAGCCGCCTGTCATCACACAACATCCCATCCTATGAAAGCCATCTGATCTGCAGCCAACGCGGGATCGGCTGGGCGATGATGCCATTTGAGTCGGTCGAACCGCTTATCGCCGCCGGAGACCTTGTGGAAATCGTCCCCGACGTGCGCGTCAAGATCCCGCTCTTCTGGCACTCACGCGCGCAATCCAGTGGCATTCTGCAGCGGCTGTCAGATGTGGTTCTTGAAGTCGCCGGGCGGCGCCTGAATTAATCTGCATCAAACGCTTCGGGCATCAAATCTTCCCAAAAGGCAAAAATCGCTTCGGCATTCTGCGCCGACATCCATCCGTGGCGTTCGAAATCAAGACGGGCATCAGGGCTGACAAGGCGGGCGATAAACAAACGCTTATCCGCATCACGCTGGGTTGGGCTGCGCCCGGCAACCAGATCACGCACAATGGTCAGCTTCTTGGCGCGTGCGCTAGTCGGCGGGGGTGTAGGCGCTTTGAAATCATCGCGCATGGCCGCCGATAGATAGCGCGCGGGGTTCTGTACATCAGCGCGCGCGCTCACGTAATCCAGCTTGGCGGCCACATGTTCAGGCCCATGTTCATCAATCCACTGACGCGCCAGCCGGTCACTGACCCCCTGCCCCAGCAAGCGTTCGTAAACAGCCGTATTGCGCAGCCCCTTTCCGTCATCCAGATCAAGGATGGCCAGCTGTGGGTTCTTCGTGATCTTGAACCGAATATCCGTGACAGCACGGCCCATTTTGCGGGTCTCAGGGGTAAGAATAATATTGCTGGTCTTATTCACCTCAGCCACAGCGGGCTTGATGATCTTTGCGTTCAGATGCTTGAACACCTGGTAATAGGCACTGTCTTCCACGCCCATCAGGCGGCGAAACAGATCCAAAGGCCACCACCCCGTGCTGCCCGTGCGCACAAAGCGATAGCAGTTTTCGTAAAGCGCAAGGGCATGACCGCTGGTAAAGCGTCGCTGGATATTCAGGTTGATCAGCGCGAAAACCTTCGGATCATGCAGCTTTTCGGCCAAAGCAGCAGAATAGGCATATTCACACACGCCACCCTTTAGCTTGGCATAGGATAACAGGCTTGAGACGCCCCATTCCTGCTGGCCATTCTCATCCAGCATATCCCACTCGGCCAAAGTCTCAACCAACCCACGCAGCGAGGCTTTGAGCGTCTCCATATCGTTCGAGTTATATCCGACCATGGTGCACAGCGTGCGGGCATCAATGCGATGGGTTGGCGCGTTCACAAGGGTATCATAGGCATTCAGCAACAACACGTTCGACAGCTTGCGTTGCAACAAGGTCAGTTTGCCACTTACATGGATCGCAGCGACGTTCTTTTTCACGTCACTGCGTTTCAGCGCACCAGTTAATGCGCGGGGTGTTGTATCTGTCATCCTGCCGACCTTCTCACGAGGTTTGGCAGCACTATATCCCAATAGGGACCCATCACCAAGACCATTTAAGGCACCTTTAACAGGTTGCAGTATGGTCCCGTATCCGGGCACCCCAAACATCAGGTACCCTTGTCAGCGGACATCAAAGGTATCCATTTACAGGACGGCATCGCCCCAAATGAAACGAAATAGACCCTAACACAGCACTTTCAGACTCTGACCCGCGAATCAGGACCTTTCCACCCGAATCGAGTCCCCTTTGATCCTGTAACCGGGTACCATTCGCCCTGTATTCAGATACCCGATACATCATAAGGCACTGATAATGAATATATATTCAGGAACAAAGTCTATAAAGACTCTAAAGATATTAAACATCTGCTAACGTTTCTGATATCAATATATGGTAGGATATAGGCCCAAAGCAGCTTTCCCTCGCGTTTTTGATTCTCATTTGGGGGATCATGTGCGATAGTTTCCTCAAAATCCAACAAACAACCGGATATTGAGGTAAAGCAATGTCATCCTCCCAAAAGCCACCCCTGCCCCCATACATGAACATCGATCCCAAGGCAGCGGCAGCCAAGCTCTCAGAGCCAATTGATACAACGCGATTCGCCAAAGCGGCGACTTTCGCAGCGAAAGGTCGCGAAGATTTGGCGCGGCGCGGACATGCCCCTGACGGGCAAAAACACCTGCGCCGCTTTTCCACATGGGAAGTGTGCCGCTACCTGATCCCTGTCGCGCCTGCGCATTTCAGGCGTGTCCTCAAAGCCAATCCTGACCTGCCGCAAGGCGTCGGCGAAGGGGGGTCCAAATGGTTCACCCTTGAAGATATCCTTTCGCTGCGAAATCACTTCGCAACCGAGGGCGCATCAGACCGCGAATACCTGCCTTACAAACCCAAAGGCCTGCCTGCCAAGATCATCTCTGTGGCGAACTTCAAAGGCGGCGTCGGTAAAACCTCAACCGCCGCACATCTGGCCATGTCCGCGGCACTTGATGGCTACAAGGTCCTTGTGATTGACCTTGATAGCCAAGGTTCGATGACCTCGATCATGGGCGGCAAGGTGCAGGACGAATGGCAAACGGCCTTCCCACTGATGGCCAAGGATTATGCGCTGAATGTACAGGCCGAAAATCAAACACGTGACACCCCCCTGCCCCTTGATGAGACACTGACCGAGGCGCTGAACATCAAAGCACGCGACCTGATCCAGCCCACGCATTGGCCGAATATCGACCTGATCGGCGCACAGCTGAACCTTTACTGGGCGGAATTTCAGGTGCCGGTCTGGCGGATGCAGCTGCGATCCTGGGCGCTTTGGGATGCGCTAAGCAACGCACTGGCGAGTGAGGATATCTTAACAGACTACGATATAATCCTCCTCGATACCCCGCCTGCACTTGGTTACCTTACCATTAACGCGCTTGCAGCGGCGGATATTCTGCTTGTGCCGCTTGGGGCCTCATTCCTCGAATTTGATTCAACAGGGCGGTTTTTTGATATGCTCTACAGCACCTTCGCCAGCATCGAAGACGGCGAAAACACCGTGCGACGACGCCAAGGACTGCCGGAGATGAAGTTCGAATGGGACGCCGTGCGCGCGATTGTGACCCGCTTTGACGCAAGCCAACAGACCGATCTGGCGAACGTCATTCAGGCCTATTTCGGGGACTTCATGACGACCTATCGCCAGGAAATGACAGCAATGGTCGGGCAGGCGGGCGAGAATGTGAATGGCATTTATGAAGCCGACTACCGCGACTTTAACCGCGACACCTACATCCGCGGGCGCGAGACCTTTGATCGGACCTGGGCCGAGGTGAAAGAGGTCTTGCTTGGGACGTGGTGGCGCGATGCACAGATGCAAAAAGACGGAGAATAACCCATGGCCAAACGCACAAAACTTACGGCACCCAGCGCCGATGATCTTGCAAAACTTGATGCGGATTTTCGCAGCGAAAATCGCGTGCGGCCCAACCCCGCGACAGCACCCATCGCGCAAGTCGCCGCCGAAAGCGCCGCACTTGGCACTGGAGAAGGCACGCAAGACAAGCTGAACCGCCTTGATGCAGCACGGCTGCGCGAGGCAGAAGAGAAGGGGCTTTTGATCACCGAAATCGCAACCGATGCGATCAACGCCGACGCGATGATCCGCGACCGTACAGTGATCGACAAGGACGAGCTGGCCGAGCTGCGCATTTCGATCCGCTCGAGCGGGCTGCGCCTGCCGATCGAGGTCTACGCGACGGAAGATGGGGGCTATGCGCTGCTGTCGGGCTACCGCCGCCTGCTGGCCGTGCGCGGCCTGCACGAAGCTTACGGTGAAGAACAGTTCCTCAAGATCAAAGCCATCCTGCGCCCCAAAACAGACATCGCGACGTCTTTCAGTGCGATGGTGGAAGAGAACGAGATCCGTTCAAGCCTGAGCCATTTTGAACGCGGGCGGATCGCTGTGATCGCGGCCCAACAGCAGGCGTTCTCCAGCACTGAAGAAGCGATTACCAAGATGTTCAAAGCGGCTTCCGCAGCGAAAAGATCGAAGATCAAAGCCTTTGCCGAAGTCTTCGAAGTGCTTGGCGACTTGCTGCGCTTTCCGCAGGCCTTGACCGAACGGCGGGGCCTGCGGCTTTCGAACGCGCTGCGCCAAGGGGCCGAAGCACCGCTGCGCGCAGCACTGGAAGCGGGGCAGGGGACGACGCCCGATCTGGAGTGGGCCGTTCTTGACCCGATCATCGCAGAGGTCGAAGCGGGCCCGGTCAAGGTCGCCAAACGCGGACGGCCCAAAGTGGATGCGCCGACAGGGTGGTCTGGCAATGACACGTTGCGCCTGTCTTCTGGCATTACGCTGCGAAAAACCTCGACACCTGACGGGTATGCAATCCACTTTTCCGGCAAAACGCTGCACCCCGATATGGTGGATGCCGCGATGGAGCGTTTACGCTATTATTTTGACAAGGCAGATGGCTGATTTCGCTGCGAAAACCGATTTTCGCATGCGAAAAGATCTGAATACGCGTTTAAAAACAATGACTTGATTTTTGAACGCCCTGCGAAACGTCAAATTTCGGCGCTTTTCGCAGCGGAACGGGGCAGGGGATTTGATCTTGCGCGACGGCGCGGAATGGTCAACCAAACGTGTAAATAATCACGCTGCTTCCGGGGGCTTATCATGACCATCAATAACCGCGTCGTTCTTTCTAGCGACCATGGCGCAGTTGATCTGCGGCAGGCCATTGCAGCCCATATCAAAGCGCAAGGCTGGGATGTTCTTGATATCGGTCCCATGACAATGCAAAGCACTGACTATCCCAAACACGGCCAAGCCGCAGCGCAGGCTGTAACATCGGGGGAGTGCCGCTTTGGGATTATCTTATGCGGAACGGGGCAGGGGATCATGATGGCGGCCAACAAGGTGGCAGGCATCCGCTGCGGTGTTTGTGCAGATACGTTTTCGGCCCAAATGATCCGCGAACACAATGATGCAAACATGTTGGCGCTTGGCGCGCGTGTGACCGGGCAGGGGCTTGCGCTGTCGATTGTGGATGCGTTTCTTGGCGCTGAATTTGAAGGCGGGCGGCATATTCCGCGTGTCGCAATGATTGAGGATACAAAGAACACGGCACCTTAGCCGCACGTTTGCGGCCAAGATGCTAGGTTCTGCGCGCCTGTGACGATGTATTAATGCCGTTTATTGGGCTTTTTGCGCAATAAACTTCCATTTTCCCCTTCCCTTGGTGGGGGGAAAGTGAGACGGTATCGGGCAACCGCAAGAATAAGTAAGAATACGGTTGCACATGCGGTTTAAGCGGCTTCTGGGGGCTTCAAAATTTAAGACGCAGTGATCCCTCGACAAGAAAAAATGGAACCAAGCCAACGATAGAATAGGCGAGTTCCAAGACAAAATGGGGAACGAAGTTGAAGCTTTGGGCGGCGGCACAGACGTTATTTGTGGCACTCATTTTTGCCGTTGCAGGTGCGTCGGTATCGGCGACCCCATTCACAACAACTGTACCAACCACGGGTGTTGCCCTCCCGGATGACTACCCCGAAGCGGGTGGCGTTGCGATTGTCATGACGGGCGTCAACGGTAACATCTATTACCAGTTCTCTGACCCGGATGGTGCGTTCCGCGGATTTAACACCAACGGGGAGCCAACGCGGTTTCGGGGCAATCCGTTCACGATCAATGATCCGATTTCCCTTGATTGTGGTTTCAGTCCATGCCGCACGTATTTCGGTGGCGGTCTTGCCCGCATCGACATTCGTTTTTCTGCCTTTGATGGGGATACACAGGTCGGCGGGTTTGATGAAGATGACATCACATTGCGCATCAACAACTTTGATGTGGGCAGCTGGTCAGGCCTGACAACCGAGCGGACAAGCACAGACGGCATCCAAAGTCTTGGGTTCGAGACGGGCTTTGGCAACAATGTGTTCAACACCGGCTGGTTTGCCTCGACCGATCAGGCTTTGCTTGAGAATATTCTGAACACAAACCAGACCGTGGCACAGGTCTTTGATGCGGACCCCAATGACAACTTCTGGGATTTTCGCCAAGGCCCGCAGCTTTCCAATGTCGACATCCGCACGATTGCCCCAGGATATGAATTTGAAAAGACCCTAACCGCTGGCCCGTCGCCTTTTGCCGTTGTCGGTGATACGCTTGAATACAGCTATGTGGTGCGCAATATCGGGTCGGTCCGTATTTCTGATATCACGGTTGTCGACGACAAAATCCCGAATGTGTCCTGCCCTGTTGCCCCCGGCAACGTGCTTGAACCTGTTGCAAGCGGTGCCGCCGCCCCCAATCAGCTAACCTGTACCGGTGTTTATGTCGTCACACAGGAAGATGTAGATGCCGGGGGTGTGACGAACATCGCGCAGGCCAGCGGGACGCCCGAATTTGGCGAACTGGGTGCTGTCACCGGCGAGGTGCGCGTGGATGGCCCTGCATTGGACAATGATATGTCCTTTGCCAAAACCGGATCCCCTGATCCCTTTGGCGCAGCCAACACCGATGTGACCTACACTTTCACGATCACCAATGAGGGCAATACGACCCTGTCCAATGTCGTGGTGACTGATCCCAAGCTGCCGGGCTTGTCTTGTACAATTCCAACCATCCTGCCCTTGTCAGTTGATAACACGATCAACACCGCAAGCTGTTCGGCAACCTATCCTGTGTCTCAGGAGGACGTTGATGATTTTGCCTTAAATGGCGTGCCCCTTGATAACACCGCGACTGTCAACGCCACTGGCCCGGACGGTGAAGGTCTGACAGATACAGCGATGGTTTCCTTGGATGGTCAGCCTGCGGCTCCAACACTGACCTTGGACAAATCTGCGCTACAATCTGAATACGCTGCCATCGGGGATGAGATCGATTATCGTTTTCTGATCAGGAACACCGGCAACGTGACCTGGCCGGATGCCCCTGTCATCACCGATGCCATCACCGGCGGTGCGATCTGTCCTGCGGGTCCCGTTGCCCCCAATACTGAAATCACCTGCGCGGCGACCCTGACCATCACGCAGGCCCACCTTGATGACGAAGAGGTCGTGAACGCGGCCACTGCCGATATCACGGTTGGCGGTGTTCTTGCCAGCGATACGGGTGAGGCCACGGTTGTGGCTGATGTCACACGGGGCCTTGCGCTTGAAAAGCGCCTTGCTGCCGCGTCGCCCAATCCCTTTGATGCTGTCGGGCAGACGTTGGTCTATGAATATGTGCTGACCAACACCGGTAATGTCACGCTTGAGAACCTGTCGGTCACTGATGACAAAGTTGCTGTATCCTGCCCCATCACGACAATCGCCCCGACGGATGCGCCCGTTGTCTGCACCTCGGCCCCTTATGCCATCGACCTTGATGATCTGAACGCTGGCGATGTGACCAACACCGCCAGCGCGACAGGGGACACGCAGCAGGGTGTCGCAGTATCATCGCCCGAAGTCATGCTGACGGTTCCCGCTGATCAGAACCCGACCCTTGCGATTGTGAAGACAGCGCCGCTGGTTGATCCCCTTAACTTCGTCGAAGGGCTGGTTGTGCGCTATACCTTTGATGTTGAAAACACAGGCAACGTCACCATCACCGATCCGATTGTGATCAATGATGACAAATTTCCGAACCCGATTACCTGTCTATCTGGCCCTCTGGTCCCCGAAGGAACCGGATCCTGTTTTGCTGATTATACCGTCACCGCCCTTGATGTGCTGAACGGTTTTGTCACGAACCAAGCCTTTGCAACCGATGGGGTGACACAGTCACCTGTTGCTGTCGCCACGATCCCACAAGGCGGTAACCCGGCCATCGTGGTTGAAAAAGCGGCTGATACGGCCGCCTTTAACGCAGCGTCCGACCGCATTAATTACACCTTCACGGTGCGCAACACAGGCACCACCAATATCATCCGCGAGAATGGTGGCACCTCTGTTAGCCCGATCACCATCAATGATAGTCAGATCGCCCCCGGCAATCTGACCTGTAACCAGCCACTGGTCTTTTTCCCCGCTGATACATTCACCTGTTCAGGCTTTGTGCAGCCTGTCGGGCAGGCGGCAGTGGATGCGGGTGCGTATACGAATACCGCCACTGCATCCTTTCCCTACCAAGACCCGACGGACCCAACCGCGCCGCTGCGCACTGTCACCTCGGCCCCGTCCGCAGTGACAGTGCCGTCTGCGATTGTGCCTGACTTCACCTTAAGCAAGTCCACCACGGATACCTTCGGGCTTGTGGGCGATACGCTGACCTATGCGCTAAGCATTACGAACCTGACGGATGAAACCCTTGCGTCGGTTACGATCACGGACCCGCTTGTGCCGGGCTATAGCTGTACCCTGACCAGTGTCGGGCCGATGGCCACGGCAAGCTGCCCGAACCCTGTGACGTATGATGTTGATCTGGATGATCTTGATCTGGGCCGCGTTGATAACATCGCGACCGCCGTTGCGACTTCGGCTACGGGCGATGTGATCACCCGTGCCGACGATGAGACAGTTCTGTTCACCCCGGCCACACCCGCAGAGGTTCTGACTTTCAACAAGACAGCAAGCCCGACCACGTTCACAGGACCCGGTGAGCCAATCAACTACACCCTGTCCGTTACCAACGATGGGCTTGTCACTTTGACCAATATCGTGATCGCAGATCCTGATCTGGGCCTGACCTGCACGATCCCCAGCCTTGCGCCAACCGACACGGATGCAAGCTGCATCGGCACGCGTCTTACCACGCAAGAGGATGTTGATGCAGGTCTTTATGTGAACGCGGCCACAGCAGAGGCCAATGGCGTTGCGCCCGTCCCAAGCGCTGCCACTGTGACAGGTCCGGCGCGTGTTGCAGATTATATTTTCACAAAGACCGCCAGCAGCGATTTTACCGCAGTTGGGGATCGCGTGACCTTTACCCTGTCGCTTGAGAACACGGGCAATGTCACCCTGACGAATATCGCTTTGCGCGATACGTTCTTTGATCCTGATCTGATTTGTTCGGTTGCCAGCCTTGCGCCCGGTGCGACCGACACAAGCTGTGCGCGTGAATATGTCGTCACCCAAGACGATATTGACGCAGGCGAGATCGTAAACATGGGCAGCTTTACCAGTGATGGTGTCAGGGGCGGCCCGTCCCTGTCGGATACGGCCATGGCCACATCGACGGGTCCAGCCCGCGCGCCAAGCATTGCGGTGGATAAGGTTGAACGCGATGGCTCTGGCAGCTTTGCTTTGAATGCTGTCGAGAATTACGATTTCACCATCACTAACACCGGCAATGTTACGCTGCGCAGCGTCATGCTGGATGACGCGCCGACCGGCTATTCCTGTCTGATCGGCGATATGGCCCCCGGTGCGATAGTGACCAGCTGTCCAAATGGCGGTGTGCTTGAAACCAGCATCACGCCGGATCAAGACGATGTGGATGCGGGCATCCTTCTGAACACGGTCACAGTCACCGGCGACCCTGATGGGCTGGCCCAAGTCACGGGCACCGATAGTGTCAGCCTTGCTGGTCCCGATCAGTTGCCTGCTTTGAGCACGGTGAAGACCGTGAATACCGGTGATAACTTTGCCGCCATTGGCGATACCATCACCTATTTTTATGACGTCACGAATACGGGCAACATCACCCTGACCGCGCCGATTATGGTTGCGGACGATCTGACGACTGTGACCTGTCCTGCCTTGCCCGTGGGTGGCTTGGCGATTGGTGACAGCCTGCGCTGTGAGGCCAGCTATACCGTTGATCAGGATGATCTTAATGCGGGCGAAGTGGTGAATACTGCAAGCGCCAGCATTGATCAGCCCGTTGTGCCAAGCGCGACGCATCCAAGCGGCACAGCGTCGGTTGAATCCCCCGAAGTCATGGCCACCGCCACCGCCGCCCAAAACCCCGAGCTTCGCATCACCAAGCGCATCAAGCCCGGCACCCCGTCCACATATGCCGGTATCGGTGATCTAAGCGACCCTGCGAACCCAAATAACATCACTTTTGAATTTCTTGTCACCAACAGCGGCAACGTGACGATCACCGAAGATATCGTCGTTACAGATACGCTGATCCCGACCAGCAATCTGGTGTGTTCCACCGCTGATGTTGCCCCCGGTGATACCGTCCTTTGCGAGGGCGTTTGGCCTGCGGATCAGGCCAGCATTGATGATGGGTCCTTTACCAATCGCGCGACGGCGGCGACCAGCTTTGATGGTGCCCCTGTTGTGACGGCTGTTCCGGGCGAGGCGACGGCTTTTGCCACGCAGCTTCCCGCCCTTGAAACTGCCAAGGCCTTTGTCAACATCCGTGAACCCGCCCCCAGCAACGCGGTGACCAATGTTTTCAATGCGGGCAACATCGTCACCTATAGCTTCACCGTCGCGAATACCGGGAATACGACGATCACAGCCCCTTTGACCGTGAACGACAACCTGATTGGCGCGGTTGACTGTGGCACCGGCGATCTTGCGCCCGGCGCGGACCGGTCGTGTATGGCCACCTATACAATCAGCGCTGCCAATTTTGCCTTGGGTGTTGTGACGAACCTTGCCAGCGCAACGGATGGCACGACGACTTCGCCAACGGTGACGCAGAGCGTGCCGGTCGGGGTTGAGCCTGCGATTACCCTTACAAAATCCCTTGTTTCGGTGAATGGTCCAACCGGGCCAACGGGTGGTTTTATCAGCACCGCCAATACGATCACCTATCGCTATACGATTGAAAACACATCGCCCGATACAGGCGGCGTGCGCCCGGCCTTGGGCCCTGTATTTACCGTTAGCGATGACAAGTTTCCGGGCACATTGGTATGTGACAGCGGGGCGGCCTTGGACCCGGATGCGTCATTTATGTGTGAGCAAACCTATACCGTCACGCAAGCCGATCTGGATGCGGTTTCTGCAGGTGTAGCGGGTGGCTTTGTCACGAACACGGCCAGCGCCCAGACCACATTTGCAGGCCAGCCCGTCACATCAAACGTGGATACGGTGACTGTTCTTGCGGATGCGAATCCAGACCTTACCGTGTTAAAGACCGCGGTTAACCTGACCAATCCCGGTGCCCCTGCTGATATCATTGCCGGCGTGCCTGATACGTTGGAATTCACCATCACTGTTCTGAATTCGGGCAACCAGACCATGTCTAATATCATGGTGTCCGATCCGATGTTGTCGGGCCTGAGTTGTACGGTGAATGGCTTGACCCCTGCCAATCTGGTCATTGCGCCGGGGCAGGAAGCGCTTTGTACCGGCACCTATCCTGTCAGCCAGCAGGATATCGACGCTGGTATTGTCACCAATACGGCCATGGCCGAGGGTGCGACCCCGCAGGGGCAGATCATTCAATCTGATGGCACCACCACCTACCCGGTCGCAAGCGCTGCCCCTGCACTGACGGTCACAAAGGCCCTGATCCCGAGCGGCGGCCCCAGCGATTATTCAACCCCCGGCGAAGTTCTGCAATTCCGGATCACGGTTGAAAACACAGGCAACGTCACCTTCAACGACATTGCGGTCACCGATAGCGAAGTCCCCGGTACCTGTGATGTGGGCACCTTGGCCCCGGATGCCAGCGATAACAGCTGTATCTTTGAATATACCGTTCAGCAGATTGATATTGATAACGGAACATTCCTGAACACCGCCACCGCCACAGGCACCCCGGCAGTTCCGGGTGGAACGCCCACTGGCTTTAGCGGTGATGCCATATCAACCGGCCCTGCGCGTATGCCGGGGATTGGGGTTGGCAAGTTGGGCACCGGGCCTTTGGCTGCGGGCACCTTCAATATGGAAGGCGACCAGATTGATTACGTCTTTACCGTCGCCAACCAAGGCAATGTGACCTTGAATGAGATCCCGGTGCTGGCCGACGATAAAATTGGCCCTATCACTGATTGTGACCCGCTGCCTGCGACCGGATTGCTGCCGACTGAGACGATTGAATGTCGCGGGTCCTATACCGTTGATCAAGATGATGTGGACGCGGGCTTTGTGACGAATGTCGTCGATGTCACGATGGTCAACGAATATGATCCCGGTGGCCCCTTGCTTGAGGCGACTGCCACTGAAACAGTTGATGCTGCCCGCGTGCCTGCGATGCTTGTTGAAAAAGAAGCCTCGGACGATATGGCTTTGATTGTCGGGGCCGAGATTACCTATACCTACACCGTCAGAAACACCGGCAATGTGCGCTTACTGAATGTGGCGCTGGCGGATGCGCACACCAATGCGAATGGTGTCAGCAACCTGACGATCCTGCCCGATGATACGATCCTTGTCATCGAACCGGGTGATTTTGCCACCCGCACTGCCCTTTATACCGTGACACAGGAAGATGTTGATGCGGGCGTGCCGCTGACGAATACGCTTACGGCCGAAGCGATGCTACCCCCCGGCCTTGATCCGATCACCGGGACCGCGGATGAATCTGTGTCCCTTGATCCAAAAGCCGCCGCCATGCGGGTGCTGAAAACCGTGCCTGCACTGCCCGCAGTGCTGGAGGACGGCACGGACGTTACTTTCCGCATTACGGTTGAAAATACAGGCAATGTAACCCTTGGCCTGCCGAACCTGACCGACACCCTAAGTACGGTGAACGATCTGGGTGCCCCGGATGTGACCCTGACCCCGGTCTTCCAGTCAGGCAATGATGGTGATCCTGCAGAATTCAATGTGGATGAGGTTTTTGTCTATGAGGTCACCTACCGTTTAACCCAAGCTGATGTGGACGCAGGCGGCATCACGAACACCGTCACAGCCACCGCAACCGATCCGCAAGGCGAGACGGTCACAGATGTGTCGGATAACGGGGCAGGGGACGGTGATGATCCCACGATTGTGCCGATTGCCCCTGCGGGTGGCTTGGATGTGATCAAGACCGTGCGCACAGCGGCCCCTGATCCGGCAGAACCCGGTGACGCGGTTGTCTTTGAGGTTCGGGTTGCGAACACGGGCAATGTCACTCTGACTGCGCCTGTTCTCACGGATACTCTTAGCCGCGCGGATGGGGTTGAAATTTCTCCTGCCCCATCGGCAGTCTTTGAGGGCGGCGATGGCGGCACCGTTGGGTCTTTGGATGTGGACGAGGTGTGGACCTACACTGTCACCCATGCCCTGACCCAAGATGATATCGACGCAGGCGGTCTGTCCAACACAGTGACCGCTGTTGCGAATGCGCCCAATGGTACCCCCGTGTCCGATATATCCCACGATCGTGCCGGTGGCGGCAGTGATCCGACCACGACGTCCATTAATGCCACCCCCGGTCTTGCAGTCGTCAAGACCGTCACAAGCACCCTGCCTGCGGTGCCTGCCCCGAATGATATCGTGACCTTTACCATCGCGGTTGAGAATACGGGCAACGTCACCCTGACCGCCCCTGTTCTGACCGATACGCTGTCGCCCCTTGGCGCGTCTGCGGTTTCCCCGAACCCTGTTCCTGTCTTTGTTCCCAGCAGCGATACGGATGGCGATGGTGCGCTGGATGTGGACGAGACGTGGGAATACCGGCTTGATTACCCGCTGACCCAAGCGGACATTGATGCAGGGGGCGTTGAGAATACCGTTCTGGCCGCGGCTGATGCGCCGAATGGTGACACTGTTGATGATGTGTCCAACAACGCGGACATGCCGGGCAGCACGCCAACGACGGCGACACTGAACCAAGCGCCGGGGCTTGAGGCGATCAAGACAATCATCAATGCGCCCCAAGTCGCAGGCGATCTGGTGCAGTTTGAAATCACGGTAAAGAACACAGGCAACGTCACGTTAAGCGGCGTCAACATCGCATCTGATACATTGACCCGTGCAGGTGGTACGCCTGTTTTGACGCTAACCGAACTGCCGGACTTTATCGCCGCTGATGATGGATCTGTTGAAGGCACACTGAAGGCCGGTGAAACCGCGACCTATCGCGCGGCTTATATCCTGCAGCAGGATGATATTGATGCCGGTGGTATTGCAAATACCGCCACGGCAGAGGGGACGCCGCCCGGAAGCGCTTTGCCGATTTCGGATGTGTCTGACAATGGCACCGGTGCTGGCAGTGATCCGACCGCGCTGGTGATTGTGCCTGATCCGTCCCTTGATCTGGTCAAGCGCCTGATTGATGGCGGCCCGACCTATGACAGCACGGATGATGTGCTGACCTTTGCCTTTGATGTGACCAACACCGGAAACGTGACGATTGACGGGCCTGTCACCATTGATGACCCGCTTCTGACGTCATTGGGTGGCACCGTGGATTGCCCGGTGGTTGATCTGCTTCCCGATGATGACATCACCTGCACGGGCAGCTTTACTGTCACCCAAGACCAGATTGATGCAGGCAGCCTGACGAATACGGCGACAGCCGTCAGCGCTTTGGCCAGTTCCGATGTGTCATCTGTCACGGTGCTTGCGCAGCAGAACCGGGCCCTTGAGACCGCGAAAGAGGCTGTGTCGATCACTGTCGATGGTGTTGAATTTGCAGGTGTCCCGAATGTGCAATTCCGCGTTGGTGCGATCATTGCCTATGAATACACCGTCACAAACACCGGCAATGTGACGATTACAGATGCGATATCGGTCACAGATAACCTGATTGATCCGGTCACATGTCCCGCCTTGCCGGGCGGTGCTTTGGCCCCGATGCAATCGTTGGTTTGTGAGGCGACGTTTGAAGTGACCTCGGATGATGTGGCGGTTGGATCGGTGACCAACCTTGCCAGCGCAACAGATGGCACGACGACCTCTGATATCGTAAGCGAGACAGTGCCTGCGGGCGGCATCCCTGCCTTGACCACCGTGAAGGCTTTGGTGTCGGCGCAAACTGAAGATGGCACCGATATTCCAAGCCTCGCCTTCAGTACCGTGGGCGATGTGCTGGTCTATGAATTCACCGTCACCAATTCGGGCGAGGTGTCTTTTGTCGGCGACGTCAGCGTGATTGATGACAAGATCGCTGATCCGATTGTCTGTTTTACCCCCACCGCCGATGATCCTGACCTGTTTCAGGGCGAGACGATCACGTGCGAAGGTCGCTATAGCGTGACGCAAGACGATCTTGATAACGGATCGGTCACGAACACCGCTTTCTCGCAGACTTTCTTTGGTGTCTCGGACCGCGAAGTTGTATCGGAACCGGTGATGGAGACGGCCACGGCCGCCGAAGACCCCGGCTTTGTCTTGACCAAATCCGCTGCGACCTTGCCTGTCACGGCTGTTGATCAGGTTCTGACCTATACGCTGCAGGTTGAAAACACCGGCAACCAGACCTTGCGTCAGGTCAGCATCTCTGATCCGCTTTTGGATGGTTTTGTGTGCGCGGCACCTGTTCTTGATCCCGGTGACACGCTGGCGTGTGCGCAGGATTACACGGTTTCCCAAGCCGATGTGGATCGCGGGTTCCTGTTGAATATGGCTGATGCCAGTGCGCTGTCCCCGCGCGGTGTTGCGATTACGGATGAGACCGAACTGCGCATTGATATGCCTGCCTCTGATCCCGGTGTTGCGATTGCAAAGGTTGCCACCGTAGACCCCTTTGGCCCCGCTGGCAGCACCATTCAATACCGCTTTGATGTGACCAACACCGGCAACACGACCCTGAGGGACGTCATGGTGACGGATGAAATCGTTACGCCGCCGTTCACCTGTACCATCCCCGAACTTGGGGTGGGTGCGACCGACACAACCTGTTTGCTGGGCTACACCGTCACCCAAGCTGATGTGGACCGGGGCAGCATTACAAACAAGGCCGATGTTGTCGCCACTGATCCGTTTGGTGCGCAAGTGACCGGGTCTGACACAATCAACACCGACGGTGCGGTTGCAGCGCCATCTTTGATTGCCACGAAAACCGCATCGGTCGCAGAGGCCCCGGTGGCGGGCTCTGTCGTTGATTTCACCTTGAGCGTTATCAACAACGGCAACGTGACCCTGTCTGATCTGGGCGTCACCGACACGATGACCCGTGCGGATGGCGCGCCGATCACGCTGGATGCGCCTTTTGCCTTTGTCGATGGTGATGCCAACGGCGATGACCGTCTGAACCTGTCGGAGACCTGGACGTTCACGGCAACCTACACCCTGACGCAGGATGATGTGGATGCCGGAGGTATCGTGAACATCGCCGAGGTGTCGGCGCGCGATCCATTGAATGGCGCGGTGGCGGATATTGCGGATGATGGCGATGACAGTGATGGCAACACGGTGGACGATCCAACGGTTGTGACTGTGACACCTGTCCCGGCGATTGAGGTCACGAAATCTGTCGGCACGACGGGGGCGAATGCGGGTGATACTGTTACCTTCGATGTGACCGTGCTGAACACTGGCAATGTAACCCTGTCCAGCTTTGCGATGGCCGATACGATGACCAATGCGGATGGCACCGATGTCAGTGCGGGTGTTATCGGGCCAAACCGTGTTGGCCCCAACGATCCTGTCCCGCCGCGTGGCACCGCCACGTTTGAGGTCAGCTATGTGCTGACCCAGGCGGATGTGGATTCAGGCGGATTGGCGAACCTGGTTCTTGCCGAGGCGACGGGGTCCGGCGGTGTAAGCGCGGCTGATACATCCGACAGCGCTGATCCGGCGGATGGGGCAGGGGACGCTGATCCAACGATCATGGCCATCATTGCTGACCCTGATGCAACGATCACCAAACAGGCCGGCACCCCTGCGCGTCAAAGCGAAGGTATCTTTGATTTACCGTTCACGATTACGGCCACGAACACCGGGAATGTTACGCTTGAAAACCTGACCCTGACGGATGATCTGATCGCCTTTGCCGCACCTGCGCGCGTTGTGTCAGTCACGACGCCCGTCGTCGCCGGGCTTACGTCGGGCAGTGCAAACGCGGGTTTTGATGGGGTCGGGGATATTGATCTGCTTTTGCCCGGTGCGTTCCTTGCCCCGGGGGATCAGACGGTTGTGACCTTCACGGTCCGCCTTGATGTCAATGACGGGGAACCGGCGAACCCGAATATTGTGAACCTTGGTTCTGATACCTTCGGTGTTGGTGTGGCCGGTTCTGCAGAACTGCCGCCGCTGGCCCTGCCTGAATTATTTGTCACGAAATCCGTATCGCCCGGACGCGCCCTGCTTGGCGATATTGTGACCTACACGATCCAAGTCGACAATGAAGGCGTATTTGATGAAACAGCCCTTACGGTTGTTGATGAAATGCCGGTAGGTTTGCGCTTTATCCCCGGCTCAGGCCGTGTGAACGGGAACGCCGCACCAGAGCCGGCAATTGCCGGGCGTCGCCTAAGTTGGGCAGGTCTGCGCGTTGATGGGGGTGACACGCTTACCGTGACCTTGCAGGCCCGCGTCATTCAAGGGCCGGGCCGGTTTGAGAATACAGCCTTTGTGCTGGGTGCAACCGGTGATCTGATTTCCAACGTCGCCTCTGCTGTCTTGGAGGTTCCGCCCGAGGCTGTGTTTGATTGTGGTGATGTGATTGGCCGGGTCTTTGATGATCGCAATCTGAATGGCTACCAAGACGGTGTGCCGCAGGAAAACCGCGCTTTGATCACCGATCAGACCTATGACGGCAGCAAGTTCACAGCCCCCCCCGCCGATGAACCCGGCGCAGAAGAGGGGATCGCGGGCGTGCGCATTGCCACTGTGGACGGAACGATCATTACGACGGATGCTTACGGGCGCTTTAGCGTGCCATGCGCGGCACTGCCTGCGGATATCGGGTCGAACTTTACGCTGAAACTGGACGAAAGCAGCCTGCCCACGGGGTATCGTGTGACGTCTGAAAATCCGCGCACCTTGCGCCTGACACCGGGCACGATGACGCGGATGAACTTTGGGGCAGGGCTTGGTGATGTGATTGATGTGTCGCTTACCAATGCGGCCTTCCCCAACGGGCAGCCCTCAGAGGCATTGCGCCAAGGTGTGCAGCAGCTGGTTTCCCAACTTACGGGCGCGCCGTCTGTTTTGAAGCTGCGCTATTATACGAACGGTGAAAGTCGCGCTGTTGCGCGCGCCCGTTTAGACGCGGTCGAGGGCTTGTTACGCGACGCCTGGCCAAGGGGTGCACGGTATGATCTTAAGATCGAACGCACCATTGCGGGGATGAATTAAGATGCTGACAAAAAACACATTTTCCCGCCTGATGGGCGCAACAGCCCTGACACTGATCACCCAAGGGGCCATCGCCCAGGACGGGTTTTCCATTGCCATTAACGGCGCACAGATTGCCGGTGATTCCCGCGTGAGCGCACAGACCCGCCGCGTCGATCTGGCGATCCAGCAGGCCGATGTGCAGGTCAGTTTTGATGGGCTTGGTGCAACACCGCGCCTTGATCTTGAGGTTGTGGATGTGGGTCTTGATCAGGCCATCGTGCAATCTGTCCTGAACTATCCTGCATACGTCACACGTGGCGAGGTGCGCTTGATTGATCGCAGCGCGCTTGGTGGGGCCAAGACCGTTGCTATCGTGCCGATTAATCCAGGTGGCACCACCCGCTTTGATGTGCCTGCGGGCGATATTGCCGTTGTGCACCGCGTCTATGACGCCCAAGGGCGGTACGATGAAACCAACCCCCAGCTTTTGAACAATCCAAACCTGCGCGCCTCTGGCCTTGAGGACGGGATTGATAGTACAGCACGCCGCGGAATCCCGGTTTACGGTGGCGCTGTCACTGTGTCGGGCGCAAACGTCACGCCGGGCGCGACGGTTACTGCTTTGGGTGAAAATGTGCAGCCTGATCGTGCGGGCGGTTTCGTGCTGCAACGCATCCTGCCTGCAGGTGATTACGGCGTGGATGTTGCGGTGAAAGGCGTCGGGCAAAATGTCGATCTGACCCGTGATCTTACGGTGCCGGGGGCAGAGTGGTTCTATGTTGCCACTGTCGATCTGACTTACGGGATCAACCGCAATAGCGTTGATGGTCGCTCTGATTTTGATAGCGGGCGTGTGGCGTTTTTTGCGGACGGTGTTACGGACGCGGGCCTGAAAATCACTGCCTCGGCTGACAGCGGCGAAGGTCCGATCCGCGATATTTTCCGCCGGTTTGATGACAAAAACCCCCGCGAACTTTTGCTGCGCGTTGATCCGCGTGATCTTTACCCGACCTACGGCGATGACAGCACGCTTGAGGATCGCACCCCATCATCGGGCAATGTCTTTGTGCGCATCGCGCGCGATGCAAACTTTGTCCAATGGGGTGATTTTGCGGCTAACCTTGGGGGCAACGGCTATGTGCGCAATGATCGCACGCTTTATGGCCTGTCCGCCGGCACCAGTTCGGCCCGTGTAACGGCGCATGGCGCGCCGCAGGTGCAGACCTATCTTTATGCCGCCCAACCTGATCAGCTTCCGCAGCGTGATGTGCTGCAAGGCACCGGCGGGACGATCTATTTCCTTGAACGCCAAGACATTGCCCGCGCCACGGAAACCCTGTCTGTGCAGGTTCGCGACGGTGTAACAGGCCGCGTGATTTCGACCCAAGCTTTGGTCGCCGGTGAAGACTACGACATCAACTATATCCAAGGCGTCGTGACCCTGCGCCGCCCGCTGCAATCGACCATCAGCGAAAGCCTGATCACTGGGGCAGGGGACGCGGATAACGCCGTCGTGCTGGCCGCGCAGTATGAATACACCCCGACGCTGGGCGATGTGGATGGCTTTGCCTATGGCGGACGTGCTGCGGTTTGGGCCAATGATCGTCTGCGCTTTGGCGTCTCTGGGATGATTGACCAGACGGGGGTTGCCGATCAGACACTTGTTGGTGTTGATCTGACCTATCGGCTGTCAGAACGCACCTTTGTGCAGCTTGATTATGCGCAATCTGAAGGGCCGGGCTTTGCGGGGCAGTTTTCGGCCGATGGGGGTTTGATCTTTGAAAGTCTTGATGCGGCTGATGGAACGGGCCAAGCGCTTAGGCTGACGGGGCAGGCGGCTTTGACGGACCTTGGCTTTGCCGCCGACGGCGTGATTGCTGCCTATTTTGAGGATCGCACCGAAGGTTTCGCAAGCCTTGATAACCAAGTTACTGACGCCACCGGGGACGAGACATTCTGGGGCATCAGCGCCGATATATCGCCGCGCGAAGGCCTGCGCTTTAGCGCGCAATATGACGATTATGAAAACGGGGTGGGTGATTATGAACGCGAAGGCCGGGCCGAGGTTGTGACCAGCCTGAATGCGCGCACTGATCTGTCGCTTGGGCTGTCCTATCTTGATCGCAGCAATACGGAAGAAACCGGAACACGCACGACGGCTGCGGCACGACTAAGTTATGCGCTAAGCGATGATGCAAAAGTCTATGCCTTTGGACGCACGACCATCGACAATGATGGGCTTGATGCGGATGACCGCTATGGGCTTGGCGCATCGTTTGACACCGGGCAATGGACGATCAGCGCCGAAGTGTCCGAGGGAACGGAAGGCACGGGTGCCCAGATCCTTGCCAGCTATAGCGACGGCGCGGGCGGCACGCGCTATGCGGGCTATCAGTTGGAACCGGGGCGGACGCTGTCGGGTTTGGACGTGGATGGCACAGACGGTGGCCAATTCGTTGTGGGTGGCCGCGATCAAGTGGCCGAGAATGTCGCGATTTTCGGTGAAAACACCTATGATATTTTCGGAAACGCGCGCAGCCTGACGTCGGCCTATGGGCTGACTTACACGCCCACAGATGCGTTCAGCACGACTATCGCGTTTGAGATGGGGCGCGTGGATGACAAGGATCAAAACGATTTTGACCGCAATGCGATCTCGGTCGGCTTACAGTACACCACCGAGCGGGTCGAGGCGCAGGCGCGCCTTGAATACCGCACCGAAGATGGATTGCGGGCAGGCGAAGACCTGCGGTCTGAAACGGTGCTGCTGACCACGGACTTGGCCTATAAGGTCGACGAAGATCAGCGCTTTGTTCTGTCAGTTGATCTGGTGCAATCCGAAACGGATGAAGCCGATTTGCTGAACGGTGACTATGCAGATGTTGTGCTTGGTTATGCGTATCGCCCAGCCGTTGATGACCGTCTGAACCTGCTTGCGCGCTATCGTTATCTGCACGATGAATTCGGGCAGCGCGTTGATGGGGTCGATGAACAAGGGCCGCGTCAGCGCAGCCATGTGGCCAGTTTGGATGCAAGTTATGTGCTGAACCAGAATTGGACGCTGGGCGGCAAGCTTGGGGTGCGTCTGTCAGAAACCGCACAGACAGCGGATGCAGCTTTTGAACAAAACGATGCATGGCTTGCGGTCGCATCGGCCCGCTATCATCTGGTGAATGACTGGGACGCCTTGGTCGAGGTGCGCAATTTCAACCTTGTACAAGCCGAAACACGCCGCATTGGTGTGCTGGCGGCGGGCTATAAACAGATTAACCAAAACGTCAGCCTTGGGGTTGGATACAACTTCGGCCAATTCTCAGACGATCTGACCGATTTGGTCGAGGATGATCAGGGCGCGTTCATCAATCTGGTGGCAAGTTTTTAAGCGACTGCTGAAAAACTTTACATAATCAACCTTATTGGGCGTATCGCCAATCACGCCTTGCGCTGTTTCATTGCCCGCAAGGTCAGCCCCGGCATTGCTAGGGCGCAGGCTGTATAGCGCCCGATCAGGCGGCGTGGGTTGCCCATCATGCGCCAGATCCATTCTGCCGCGATCTTGCGCACCCATTTGGGCGCCCGTTTCTGATTGCCGGAAATGAAATCAAGACCAGCACCGATTGACAGGAACCCCACCTGTGGCAACGCGGTCTGGGCGCGTGCTGCAAAGCGTTCTTGTTTGGGCGCGCCAAGCGCAAGGCACACAAGGCGCACACCGCTGTCTTTGATGGCCTTGATCGCAGCCTCGCCTTCGGCGCCGTCTGGGTCAAACTGCATTGATGGGGCAAAGCACAAGGCCACGTCCAATGCAGGATTGCGCGCCCGCAAGGCATCAGCGGCGGCTTGCAACGATTCCTCGGTTGATCCCAAAAGCGCGACCTTCGCCCCGTTTTCAGCCGCCAGATTAATCACCGGCTCCACAATTTCAGAGCCCGGAATAAGTTCAACATCGCGTTGTCCGGCAAGGTGGCACAGCCATACGATAGGATTGCCATCAGCGGTGATATGGGTGTGCGCGCCGTAAGCCGTTAGAAAGGCCGCGTTCTGTTTGAACTTGACCACGTGATCAAGATTGATCGTTGCAATACTGAACCCCTGTTTTCCCTTGAACCGGGCGTCAAGATCCGAAAACAACGCAGCACGTTCGGGTGCATTAACAGCAATCGGGCTGGTGTCAGACCAGTACATCATCTTCGTCTCCGGGATTTTTTCATTTGGGGGGGAACATGTCGGTTTGGTGTCAACAACTCTGGAAATCTGAATTCTGGCGCAGACCAAAGACGACAGGGCAGGCTTAAGTTTCGGCTATACTTAGCAGACACTAGGGGTTAGGACCCATTTGAGCAAGCAGGAGAAGTCGGATCGCTACCCCTTTTTTTGAAAACTTCCCGGTGGTTTTTGTAATTAATCTACTATTCCGCACAGACCGGCGCGAAGAAATTGAGAAAGAGCTTTTGACGCAAGGCGCTGCGATTGATGGTGCCCATATTCGCTTGTTTGAAGCGGTGCGTCCTGAGACAGCAGATGGCTTTCCTTCGGTTGGTGCGCGGGGATGTTTTTTAAGCCATTTGAACGTGTTGAAAAAGGCGCAGCAAGAAGGGGTCGAACGCCTTTTGATCCTTGAAGACGACGCCCATTTTAGCAGTGATTTCCTGACGACCTCGCAGAGGACAATAGACGCTTTGCAGGACGCGCCTTGGGATATTTACTATGCTGGCTATACTGAGGTCGACCGGATCATTCCGACAGGACCAGTGACCCAAGTCGCGCCGGATTTTGAACTTCAAACGACGCATGCGATGGCGTTCAATCGCAAAGCGATCGAAGCGGCAATTCCATTTCTTGAAGATATGCTGCGCAGACCCCCGGGATCGCCCGAAGGTGGTCCAATGCATGTTGATGGTGCGTATAACTGGCTTCGAAAGGCAAATCCTGACTTGCAGACTGTCATTTCGACGCCGCAGATCATCACTCAAAGATCATCACGTTCGGATATTACAGCCAAACCTGCCTTGTACAGCAAACTACCTTTGATAAGTGTGATCCGGAAGTTTAAGAGCATAGTCCGCTCATACCGAGCTTAAGGAGCGCGTGCTTTGTTACCGCAACACAGCAAGAAGTTTAAAGCCCTGAGAGATTTGATCCGCGCACGCGCTGAAAGTGCATCGGGAGAGATCATCTATATTCCCAACAAAGGGAATGGTGGGGATTCCTTTATCACCGAAGGAACATACCAGTTCGTTGAAGACCTTGGCCTTCCATGGCGGATGCAAACGCTACTTGATCCGGTGCCAGAGGGCAGCCACATCATTTTGGGCGGCGGCGGTAACCTTGTTGCGCCCTATCCAAATTATCGTGATTTTCTAACGCAAAATATGCACCGCTGGGCCAGTCTGGTTTTGTTGCCGCACACAATCCGGGCCTATCCCGAGATTTTGGGCGCGTTGAACGACACTTGCGATATTTACTGCCGTGAAAGCCCATCTTTGGACTATTGCAAAGAACATCTGACTGGTGGTGCACGGCTTCATGAATGCCATGATATGGCCTTTTACTGGCAGCCCGAACGCACAAAGGCCGAAGTCTCTGGGGCCGTCCTTGCGAACCTGACCGACCGGACCTACCTTATCCGCGCGGCGAAGTTTCTTGTGCGTGACCGGCTGGCAACCCGTTTAATCCGCGATGGTAAATTGCTTGCCCTGCGCGAAGATGTTGAATCCGCTGGCGTTTTGGTCCCTGAACACAGCGTTGATGTTTCCCAGATTTTCTCGACAGAAGGGGTCACCCGTAAATACGCTGCAAGTGCAACTTGGGCGATGTCGCGGCTTTTGGACAAGGCAGATGTGGTTGAAACAGACCGCCTGCACGCGGCCGTCATGTCCGCCTTGCTTGGCAAGAAAGTCTTCATGCGCGACAACAGCTATGGCAAAAACCGGTCGATCTGGGAATATTCGATGAAAGATATCTTCCCAAATGTTGAACTTCTGGATGGAACGGACGATGTGCGCCTGACCTAAAGGTCTGTAAAACGTCGCAGAAATGACTTTTTGATCATTTAGGCGGCTTGTAAATGTTCTGGCTGTCAAAGCCCCTATGCGTGTTGAAAGTAAATCATGCCTAATAAACTGCTTGTTGTCACAGTGAACTATGCCTGTGCTGATCCAATCACGGCTGCACTTGCGACCACGGTCGCAGAAGTGCGCAAGATTGAAGGCGCAGAATACTGGATCGTTGACAATGCGTCGCCCGACGACTCGGTTTCTGTCCTTAACGCGGCGATTGCTGCGCAAGACGTTGGTGATGTGGTCCGCCTGCTGGAAGCACCCAAGAATGATGGTTTTGGCGCTGGCAACAACGTCGCGCTTCGCAAGGCCTTTGCGCAAGATGATCCCCCGGAATACATCTATTTTCTGAACCCAGACGCCGTCCCGCTTCCTGGTGCAATACCTGCGATGCTTGCGTTCTTAGAGGAAAATCAGGACGTCGGCATGGTGGGCGGCCTTTTGCGCAATGAAGACGATGAACTTGAAGCTTCGTCTTTCCGGTTTCCATCTTTGGGCAGCGAAATTGAGACAGCCTTTAATCTGAATGTCGTGCGTAAGTTGCTGAAAAACTATGTTTTGCCTTTGGAGACACCAACCGAACCGACCCGCGTCGATTGGGTGTCGGGCGCAAGTTTTCTGGCCCGACGCACAGCGTTAGAGACAACCGGGATTTTCGATGAAACTTTCTTTCTGTATTGGGAAGAGGTCGAACTGTGTCACCGTTTCCGACTTGCGGATATTCCAATTTATACGATCCCTGATGCAACAGTCATGCATATTGGTGGGGTTTCGACCGGCATAGATGAAGCCGCGCGCAGAAAACCGGAATATTGGTTCGCCTCGCGCCGTTACTTTTTCAAGAAGACAGGTTTGGCAGGTTCACCGCTTGTGATGAATCTTGGAGCTGTCATCGGAATGCTTGTGCACCGATTGGGGCAATTGGTACGCGGACGGCGTTTGAGTCCACCGCGCTTTCTGACAGACTTTGTCTATTTCAACTTCCTGTCGACCCCGCAGCGGACTGGTAAGGCGCGATCTGATTGAGCCAGAGTCTTAAAATTCTGCCACTTTGATGCCAACGCGGTGGCCCGATCAGGCCCGTGCCCCCGGCGCGAAGCGAGAGTATTTCGATTCTCGGGCGTCGTTTTCGACCACAACAGTGGCGTCATCCTTGACCTTCTTTTTGTCAAATTGAACAAACCCAGCCAACGCACCTGCAATCAGCCATTCAATGGGACCAAGCGAGGAATTTGGGATCAGGTAAATCAGGTTTGCGGCCACGATAAGCCCCAGACCAATCGTTTCAATCGGTATCTCTTTTCGGCGTTTCACCTTTGGTAGAAGAAGCGTAGGAAGCGCCAAAAGCCCCAAGTAACTTACGTAGTAGGCCCAGCCGCCAACGCCAAGAACGATGACCCAAATACCATCTGTGACTGTCAGATCGCGTCCTGATTCATCATAAACCCGTGAACGTCCCCACTGCCCCCAGCCAAACATGGGGCGCTCTCCGGCACGGTCCAAAAGTTGTTCTTCGTTCCTAAGCCTGAACTCAAAACTTTGGGCGCGATCTTCTGATATCGCTGCCGTTGCTGTAACAATTCGGTCAAGCGGCACGACATATTGCCGGACAGCAGGAAAGAGCAAGAATACCACAGCGATGGCGTAAATGACCCGCAGTTGAAGCACGCGCGGCAACCAAATCACGACGATCATCATAAAGGCGATGGCGGATGCCCCCAAGTTTCGTGATGCAAGCAAAATGAGAAGTAACCAAACCGCGGCAATTCCCCATTTTCCCGCCTGATCGATACGGCTGCGAAAAAGGCAAAAAGCTCCGATGACGGTGCTGCAGAAAAAGAATCCAACCCAAAGCCCATGGGGCAAGAAAATCATGGGGCGGAAGCCGCCCCCACGGATGTGCTGGAGGAACGAATGCTGATAGTACCCATAGATCCAGTTGTGCAGCTGTGGACTGAGCCGTAGCTCTACAAGCGCGAGAAGTGAGTAGTAGAGCCCAGCAACAACCATAAAAATCAGCAATGTGCGATGTGCCTCTGGTGTCGCAAGGTAGCGACGGCCAAGGAAGAATGGCGCGAGAATGATCAGGTTTTCAAAGACAAGGCTGATCAAGTCCCAGGGTCGCTGACCCGGCAGAAATGTTGTGCCAAATGACAGCGGGTCTTGGTTTGTGGCGATTGTCATTATGCCGCCAACGATCATGAGCCCAAGCAGCCCAAATACCAAAACGCCAACAAACGGTTTCGTATTCAAGAGTTTTGGAGCCGCTTTCTGCGGATCGCGCCTGTTGCCCGCAGCATCTTTCACAAGCATGAGGCCCAGAAAAACCCCGAGCATCATGATGACGTTCTTATCAATGCCGGGCAGGCCTTGAATATTTATTGAATATTTCTCTGGTAGGATGAGATGCGAGACGATAATTGCAAGGATAAGGGCCTTTATGCGAGGCAATGACACGAAAAGAATGATCGCGATAAATGGCCAGACCACTAATGCAAAAAGAGGCACTCTTTCACCCTGTTCTGATGGAGGTTGATGTCTACGTCCTGCACAACTATCACGGCCTTTGGTATTTGGGAAACCCAACGTGAAAGATAAATTACAGGCCCTTCGGGGAAGCGATCGACTGCGTGCCCGTACTTTGCGTGGCATGATGGCGTCGGTTATGTTGTCGTTTGGAACCCAAGGCCTGCGACTGATTTCTAACCTTGTGCTGACAAGGCTTCTTTTCCCCGAAGCGTTTGGTCTGATTGCCTTGGTTCAGGTCGTCTTGATGGGCCTGCAAATGGTCTCTGAGGTTGGACTTCATGCTGCAGTGATACAAAACAAGCGTGCGGATGAACCGGTATTCTTGCACACCGTGTGGGGAATACAGATTTTGCGCAACGGGCTGCTTTGGCTGATTGCCTGTGCGGCCGCCCCATTCTTTGCGTGGCTTTACGAAGAGCCTATGTTGCTTTCTATTTTGCCGGTTGCTGGCTTCAGCCTTGTTATTTCCGGGTTCCATACCACGCGTATCCTTCAGGTGCAGCGTCATATGAACCTTGGGCTATTTAGTACTTTGACGATCGTGACACATGCCTTGGGTTTGACCGCAACCGGGCTGTTAGCATGGTGGTTGGGAACTGTTTGGGCGCTGGCCTATGGGATGATCGCGCAATCAACGATTTCATTACTTGTTTATGCCTACTTCCTCCCAGGGGTGAAAGACCGTTTCAGACTTGATAAGGAAACAGTCTTTGAAATCATGAACTTCGGTAAGTTCTTGTTCTTTAGCAGTGCGGCGACCTATGTCATCAGTAACAGTGATCGGATCATTCTGGGTTTGTTTATCCCGCTTGACCTGCTGGGCGTATATGGGCTGGCTTTGGCGCTTGGGACGCTTCCGATCATGCTGTCGACGAATATTGCGCATTCAGTCGTCTTTCCGTTGTACCGCTTGTGCCATCCGATGGATGCCTTAGAAAACCAGACGAAGATCTTTAAACTTCGCCGGTTGATCGCTTTGGCATCCTTGTCAATTAATGCAATTCTTGCCGCCCTGGGGCCTTGGCTTGTGGGGCTTCTTTACGATGATCGTTATGCTTTGGCGGGTGGGATTATTATACTTCTTTGCGCTTCAGCCGTTCCGAACATTGTGATGAATGGTGCGATGAACGCGGCCTTGGTGCGCGGGGATTCATTCCGCTTTATGGTCGCCAATGTCGCCATCGCGTTGAGTCAAACCATATTGATGTATATCGCAGTAAGCTCGCTTGGTGTTGTTGGCGCCCCGCTTGCCATGGTGTGCGCGCCTATTCTTACCTACCCGCTGATTGCGAAATACCTTAAGCGCTACGGAAATTTCGATTTCATCGGCGACATCGGTCTGATGATATTGGGATTTGCGGTGTGTGGTATGATTTGCATGCTGCACGTGGACGCAATTTTACAGCTTCTGCCCTAGGCAAGGTGGGAACGCCCGGCGCAGCGTGATGCGGTAAATAGACCCTATGGGTCTATTTATGTTCGATCAGGCTTGCCTCGCGGCGCTGTAAGTTATGCCAGATGTACCGCAGGACCCCTTGTAATTCAGGAATTTTGGCAAGCATCACAAAGAACGCTTGGGTCCAGGGATCACCTTTCAAGTGGCGCCGGACAATCTGAAGGGGATAGATCAGCCCAAGCAGAAGGATCCAAGGGCTGATGAATGCGGCCCCCAAGATCAAACATAGGGGTAAGATCCCGCCCCAAATGACAGCGCGCATCATAGGTTTGACCCCATGTCTTTCGGGGCCTTTGCCATGCATCTTTGTGGCTTCTGCTGCTGCAAACCCGGCGCGTTTGGCGCGTTGCCACCATTGGCCAAACCGTTCCAATGCGGCATCATGCAGTGTCATCTCAGCGTCGATCCGCCAGATTGACCAGCCTTTTTTGCGCAGGCGCAGGCATAGTTCAGGTTCTTCCCCTGCGATCAAATTCGGATTGAACCCGTCGGTTTCCAACAAGGCTGTTGTGCGGATCATCGCATTACCGCCGCATGCAGTGCCTTCCCCGACGGGCGTATCCCATTCAATGTCGGCCAGCCAGTTATAGACAGATCGTTCGGGAAACCGTTCACGGTTTCGGCCACTGACAATGGCGACCTTGGGCCGTTCGGCCAGAAATTTGCTGGCCGTTTCCAACCAGTCGGGTTGCAGAATGCAATCCCCATCAATGAATTGAACATACTCCGGCGGTGTCTGGTCGCCTTCAACCAGCGTGGCCCAGCCCGCATTGCGCGCCCGTGCAGCCGTAAACGGGATCGACATATCAAGCGCCACAACCGCGACACCACGCTTGCGTGCTTCTTCTACGCTGTTGTCGGTTGATCCGCTGTCGACATAAACGACCCGTGCGCCCTGCCCTTGCAAAGCATCAAGGCAGGCCACAAGGCGTTCACCTTCATTACGGCCAATCGCGACGACGGCGCAGGATTGCGGATTACTTTTGACGTGTTGATCCAAGGCGTGTGCCCCTTTGTGAAACTATTCAAAACGCGCCCGAAGGCGATGATGCTGATCGGGTCAATGGAAGAGAAGCTATGGAATTCCCACCTTGGTATGAATTTCAGCGTGCTTCATTATTGCAGCGGCAAATGAGTGACGTCGTGTTCTTTGCCATCTGCGAACCTGAGAACTTCGATATCAACCAACAGGCTTGCGATATCTGTGCCGGTCACGCGCACGCCGCGCCCTTCAGTCTGGAATTGGTAGTCTGACAGCAACCCCGGAAATTGCGCCACATCGCGCCCTTCCCCACCATGCAATCCGTCGCGTCCTGCGCTGATAAAGAACAGGTCTGCTCCGCCATGCCCAATAAGGTAGTCTTCCTCGATGGTGCCATGCATCTCATCTGCGTCAATCGTTCCCTGCAAGGTCACGCCTTGCTGGTATTGCGGGCCACCGGTTGATGGCCACCAAGGGTCTGTCTGTGCAGCAATGTCCCACAGGAAAGCTGCGCGCGGTGGATTGTCCAGCAAGTGCGCCCTGATGCCCCAAGATCCAAACTGGCCGGGTCGCCCCAAATCCGTATATTGCATAAACGGCCCGTCCCCGATCGTGGCCCAGCCGTCCCAAAGGTCGCGGTAAAGTTCGGCCATTTGTGGGCTACGCACAAAATCTATGAACACCGCATGTAGTGCGTCTAGTTCTTCTTTTGTGCTCGCAACTTCCTGCCCTTGCGGGTGCGGCGGAAGATAGCTGTGGACATGTTGACCGCCCTCATAAAGCACAAGGTCCATGCCGTTTTCGCGCGCGATTGCGCTTTGTGCGCGCAAGATTTCCAGAACAGCAGGTATCGATTCAGGGTTTTCAGGATCGCGCAATTGGTCTGCCAGCCAGATATTGACGTCCTGACCTTGCGTGATCGTGGGCGATAGCAGTTCTTGTCGGATGCTTGGGTCTCTCCCCAACCCATCCCCAAAATAGGACGTGACAGCCAAAGCATCAAAGAGATCACCGGTTGGCTGCCAAAGCTCTGGTTCATTCTGCTGCCAAAGCTGCGCATCCATCATCTGCTGGCTATGCCAAAGGTTGACCGCTTGGCCCGCCAAGACGGTTTGCAAACGCTCTGCATCCGGCCCTTTGAAGACATCCCGCCAGATGCGTGCAGTTTGCGCGGACATCTTGACGATGTAGCTGGCAGGCGACGGGTCACCCCAGACCTCGGCTGATTGCGCGCGCGCCCAGCGTGCTTGCCCAAAGCCACCGTTCCACACTTCGTTCGACCACTCAACGCGCACATTCAGGCGGGGGTCTAAATGGTCCCGCACGTACTCTGCATAGCGCCGAAGATAGTCAGGGTCGGCAAGATGCGGCATTGTGAACCAAACATCGGCGCCTACCTCGTTTGCCAATCTCACCATATCTTCAAGCGCATGCCCGGTGCCACGGTTCGGTTCATCCGCTGAAAGGCGATCATCCCATGTGCGTTCGGTGGAATTATTCGTGCCGCCCCAGTCCATAAATCTGAATTCACGGATATCTTCCACAAGGGCCAACCAGTCTGGGTTGAATACAGCCCCTGCCTCGTAAAGCTCTAGGTGGCGTTCAGGGACGATCGAGATATTGCGGATATAGTCGCCGGTCCCCTCAGGATCAGTACTGGCGATATCCATCATCCATGTCTTGCCCTCACGGATTTCAAAGACGATTTCGTTCGGGTCTATCGAAATGATCCGTGCATTCCCTTTCATTTTGATCTTGCCTTGCCCTTCAAAACGAAGAACATACCGACCACTCCGATAGGGCTGCACGGCCTCATTTGGTGCCCAATCAAAGACGGTGCCTACAGCGCGTAACCCATCGGGCACTTGAACGACCCAGCCTTCATCATCCAGAAATCCGCCGTCGCGCAATTCTTCATAGGTCATGCCGCCCCACGCGTCGGAGCGGTGGCCAATCCAAGGCCGAGCAGATTTCATAAGGTTCAGGAATTGCATGCCCGGAGACCAATCATGCGCGACAGACGCGTTCACAGCCAAAACAGGATTATCATTGCCGCGCAAAGGAAGTTCAGCATGCGCTGGATGTCCCCACCCAGCAAAAAGCAAGCTAAGAACCGGGAGGATCAATAGCGAAATATTTTGAAGCTTGATCTTCATTGTCCGTCTCCGGCCTGCACGGCGAATTTCGAAAGGCTACTCAGCGGCAGCTACAGGGATAAACCTTGGCAGGGGATCCTGCATATCCTGCAAAACATCCATGAGGCGTGCTTCGGCCGCGCCTTCAGGCTGGTCCGGGTCAATCACTGTTGTCAGTCGGATCAATGCACCGTCCGTGCGGCCCGTCATCACACCATCAACCATTAGCCAATATTTAGCCGCGAAATCCCAGGCAATCCGGCGTTCCTTTTGCTGGAACCAATAGAAGACCATCATGCGTGTTTCGCCCTTTTGGATAACGGCACGATTGATTTGGAATGGTTCTTCCGTCTGCATGGTCTGCGTGATGTCTGCGCGTTCAAGCCACGCAATTTCCCAACCTGCACCTGGCAAACAAACTTCGGGGCTATGAACACCGCCTTCTGACTGGTCATCATACCAAGCCATAAACAGGCCAACCGTGTGGGTTACATCACCTGCTTTGGTAAGCGTCACCTGATGATAGTCATCGGCACCCAACACAGATTCAACCGCTGGGTCCAGCAGTTGGCGTGGGCCTTCTTGGCTCCAATCACCGATCTGTTGGGGGAACAACGAAAAGCTATCCCGCTCAGGGACGCGGTTGTCCCGCTCAGGCAGACCGTACACCGTCACGGCAGCCATAATCGTAATCGCAGCAGCGGCTATCATCCCAGCCGAGGCCTGCACAAAGCGCAGTCTCATCGTTTGTTCGCCCAGACCGACTGTGTCCAGATCAAGCGCATCCGTTAATGTGGAGTGTTCGCTGCCGCGGTTCAGGCGGATCAAGACCCAAGCCAAACCAAACAGGATGAAAATACAGGCTAAAAAGATGACCCAGCCTTCGAAGAAGTGGGTGAACCCCTCCAGCCATTCATCACCGTAGTATTGCACCAGTACACCGGCCACGGCGATACGCATTGAATTCATCACAATCGCAATCGGCACAGCGGCCAAAAGCAACGTCACCTTGTGCCATGTTGGTCCGCGATAGAGCGTCGCGAAGATGTAGGAAAAGCTCATGATCGGGAACATGTAGCGCAGGCCAGAACATGCTTCGGCAACGTGAAGTTTGAGCACACCCAGATCAATAATGTTGCCATCCAAAAAGACCGGGACGTCAAACAGACGTAGAACCGAAACGCCAAGTTCGGATGACACAAATTGCAAATAGGTCGTGATCTTATAGTAAATCACCCCCGGCAGCGGGAGCATAAACACAAGGTGCAACACACCGGGCCAGAAGTGCCGGCCCGTTGACCAGCCCCAACTTACCAAGAGAACGCCCCCGATCCACAGGATCAGCGCGTAGGCAACGATATCGTCGATATTCGCCAGAAGGCCAAGTGTTCCGATAAGCAAGGAGAAGGTGACAAGGATCACTCCGGGCCAACGGTTCCGGGCCTCGTCGGGGTTAATGGGATATTCTTTCAGCTGCTTGACGAACAGGAAAGCAGACAACACCGGGATCAATGGGCCGTGGCTATACTCTGGCAATTGCCAAGCAACCAACAACGCCTCAATCCCACGAGAAAAGAACAGTCCCGCCGCAACGATTGCCAAAACAAGCCAGAAGACGCCCCATGTGGCGAAACTGTTAAGTCCTGAAGTTTGCAGAGAAGGCCGTATCTCAGATCTGAACATATTGAACTTTCCAAACACATCTAACCGGGCAAAGATGCCAAAAACCGAATATCCCCCAATGCGACTGCCAAACCATTTTTGGACGCCGATTTCAAGGAAAACGTGCTCACAAGTCCGTTTGTCGCAAGGCTTTCTGTGTGATTAACAACGCAAGATGGCACAATCGCGGGTGTTTCCAGTCATTGTTGTGGCTAACCGAAAATATCCGCAATCCACGCACCTAAAGTGGCCTTTTTACCCTTCAAGATGACCCGGTCAGAACTGCTCGAACGGGATGGCAGCACGGCGAACACGTAACGGTTCTTGTCCTGCGTATTCACTTCCGCCCGACGTTGTAATGTCCTGCAACCCATTGTTGACCGCATTTGGGAACCAGTACCCAGAACCCAACTCGACACCGTTGTCGATGAATACTGGGTGCGTCTCATAGAACACCTCTCCCGTGATCCGATCAGAATAATGAATGCGGATCAGGAAATACCGTTCACCACTCGATTGTTCCCAGTATCCAAACTTTTCGAGATGAAGGACGACATCTTCGAGTCTAAGATCTGCGTTATCATTGCCGCCAACAAAGTCGCTCTGGCCAAGGCTGCTCGTCTTTGTACCGGAAATGCGAACCATATTCGCACCTTCCTGTCCCTGTTCACTCCTGAAAAAGACCAATGGGCCGTCTATGTCCAAACTGGGTGAGATATTTGGCAAAGTGCTGGCGTCAGTTATGATACGGTCAAGATCAGGGTCGTAATCCTCGTATTCGGTGACGGAATTTGTGATCTCTGGCTCGATCACGACATAACCATGCAGGCTGGCGTCGTCTGAGAAAAAGTTCTCGGTCAGGTGCTTTTTGAATTGAACGGCGACATCAAAGCCCGAAACTTTTGGCCTGACAAGTGTTATGAGAATGATGTTATTATTCGTGTGCAGGCCTCTTACTGGTGGATTGAACTCCGTGTAGTCCTTACCAACAAGGTCAAAACCTTCGAGAACGTATTTTCCAACATAGTCAATGAATACGCCATCTTTGACCGACCAAGCTGTGAAATCCTTAAGGTGGCTCCAGATGTTATGGCCTTGGTGCGGGCTGCGCTTGACGATTTGTAGTCCGTACATGACTCCAAAAGCTTCGTTTCCTTCGAAGCCAAGAATGGGTGTTCTATCCGCTGGGACCAATTGATTTCTTAAGGCGTCAGGATAGGGAAAATGGGCCGGTTTGACCGGAATCATAACCGGGTCAATGCTTGTGTCGCGGTGCATGTAGCTGTAGCCCGAAGTGGTGCTGGCTGCGACGTTATTGTTGGCAGCAACCAGACGCCCTTGGAACCAGAACCCATCACCGTTTCTGGCCGTGTCAAACTCGCCCCCATCGAAAACATTGCTGTTTTTGACGTTGTCAGGACTAAAGCCACGCGCAAAGATCGCGATGTTTTCATCCCAACTTCCGGTTTCGTTTCCAGTCTCTGCAACATAACCGGCCCCGAAGGTGTCATAACTGGCGTTGTTTGAGAAAATAGCGTTGCTGTCGTGGTGAACATATCCCCAGCCCGGTGAACCATAGACCGCATTCCCAACAACCATGCTTGGGTTGTTCAAATCTGCAAACCCTGTGCGGTGCAGGTGAAGCGGATAGCGACCCTGGGCGTTGCTGTCTGGCATAACCGGGTTGAACTTACCAACCGGGAAACTGCGGACAGATTTATCGGTGCGGCCAAGTTCATGGAACGCAGCATAGCGCACATCCAGATTATCCGAATGCATGAACATGACATGCCCGCGCTGAGAAGACGGCACCGTTGGATTTTCTGTACGGATTCTCACATTGCGCGTGTAGTTCGCCACTGATGTCTTCAGGTCGGGGCGGGGCGTATCATGGTCATGGACCAATGGGCCATCAAATGAAACGACATTGCCATTAATCGCGGTTATGATCCGTTCTTCATCTTCAGGCATGTTGTATGTTACAGTGCGGATGCTGTTATCCCACTTCCACGCTTCGTGCCGGGTTCCGGCAATGACAATCGTATCGCCCACGACCCACCCCGCAGGGGCAGCGGCCATCGTAATGGAAGTATCGCCCGCCATAGGATCAACAGCCACTTTGGCGTGGCTGAATTTCTGGGCACCATGGATCTTCATTTCACCATGGCTCACGATACCACGGGACAGAAGGGTTGGATCCCAGGCCACGTCAATCGGACCATTATCTGCGATGATAAGATCGACGGTATGGGCCGCTTGAACAGGTTGATCCAGCGTGCCCACCTCAACGATGCCTGTCGGGGTCACGACCATCGTATCAAAGATCATCTGACTGTCGGCATTCGGGGCGAAGGCAAGCTTACCATCAACGCGCACTGTGAAAAATTCGGTCACATCAATGCTGCTGTAAGTGACCCAGGCACCTTCGGGAATAAGGACCCTGTCGCCAATCGCCGGTACAGCACCCGTTTGCCAGATCGTAGGGTCAGACCAATCCCCACTATCGATAGCGACAGCATCACTTGCTGATCTTGGAACAAGGGCCATGGCCGCCATATGCTCGGCCATCAATGGATCACCCATTTGATGCACCATCACTTCGCCTTGGGCATAAAGCGCCTGAAGGTAATCTGAAACTTCAGCAGCAGTCGCATTTCGGCCCGGGGGTGGTAAATCGACATCTGCAAAAGGATTATCGGCCATCAAAGACGCCGTTAAAACATTGCTGTCTGACGCACCAATCCGTTGATAAATCAAAATTTCGTAGTCAGAATCTATAAGAACCGGCTCTGGAAAGGTCAGGGTTTGGCCGCTTTCGCCAGTCGCAAAGATACCCGTTTCAACAGGTACACCTGTCCAACCGCCAGACCCGTCGGGTAGTGCACCGTTGCTGCTGTTCAGGAAACGGGCCCAAACCCAATCGCCCCGGTTTGGATGGTTCGTTTGGACAACCAATGTATTTGAAGGGGGAATTTGATCTGTCGTACTTGAAACAGTGGCAGAGACATTTTCAACGACATGCGAAACCGTCGTGTCCTGAACATCAATGATTGTGTATTCAACTTCGCTTTGCAGCGGGGCATCAGTCTGCCCTGCAACAACTTCGATACCACCAGCCAATGTCAAAAATGCGGTTGTCGGGACCAAATAGGTTCTGATTGGCATTTCTATCTCTCCATCAGGACGAAACCGTCCATATCTATCGTAAGGGTAGGTTCAGGAAGACGTGGAACACGTTGTAAAACCTCGGCAAACCCGTCCGGGTCAAACGCGAAAATCCACCCTTCTGCCGGGGGATCTGGGTTATCAATATCAACACGCGCTACCTGTGCCCCGTTTAATCCACAGCTTATTGATACATCAACAATCATGCCATGATCAAACCACTGGTTGGCATTTGGGTTACTGGGGAAAGCGCATCAAAACGCATTGCAAGACGTCCTTTGGCAAAAGGTAGAAGACGGGCGTCATATTCAGGAGCAATCAAATTTCTTTGGATAAAAGCGGTCATGTCATCAAAGCCCTTAAATGATGTGATGCGCAAAAATATTGCTCTAACAGGTCTAGAATATCCCAGTTAATGAGTTCTGTAAGGACCGCGCGCTAGCAAAAACCACGCAAAAAAAGGGGCCCATTACAGGGCCCCTTCTCTCAAGCTCGTGAAAGCTTTTTAGCTTAAGCAGTCTTCTTGCGACGCAGTGCGATTGCACCAACACCAGTCAGAAGAAGCAGTGCGCCAGCTGGAAGTGGTACAGCTGTGACAGATACTTCGGAAAGATCGAAGCCTGCACGGCGCTCTTCTTGGCTGTAGATAGAGAAGTCAGCATTTGCCAGTGTCACATCAGTGATACGCAGCGCGTTGAATGCTGTGTCTGGTGTGAAGGTAAAGACCTGCTCACCAGCTGTCAGGTTGCTGATGATACCCTGGTCAACCAGCTCGAAAGAGCTTTCGTCGCCTTCGATACCAACGCGGACTTCAATGTACTCGTCCCACTCAGCGCGAACAACATTAGTGATCTCAAGGACGCTGCCTGGAGACTTGAACTCGCCGTCGAAGAAGAAGTTAACTGTTTCGCCGTAGTTCAGCTCATAGAATGAGACATCGTTGCCGTCATAAGCCAACTCAGCTGCACCACGTGCACCAGTTGCAGCATCATCACCGGTACGACCGTCAGATGATGTTGGCTGGATAGTGGCCGCCATAGCGCCCGTAGAGAGGGCAAAAAGTGCAGCTGTTGCTGCAGTAAAAAGTGTGTTCATGTTCACAAACCCATTATAGTGTTACACCAGTTTAACCCCCCATGGGCAAACCGTCGGAGATCAACTTAAGTCAAACGCAACGCTTTGTTAATAGAATTTTGCGCAAAAATTCGCCGACCGAGACAAAAATCACTGAATCTACGTCTTAAGAGGCAATTTACGCACCAAATGGGGATTTTTGGGGTACGAAGTAAGGCTTTATTAAGAAAGCACCCCTCAGAAACCGTGCACTTTTACCTTATTTTAAGGATATTGTTTCTACTTTTGAACCAATATCCCCGAATCGGGGCGCAAAACGTAGGGTTGGTCGCCACTCTCTAAATAGGACACGAATCGAGGTTTGGGATGCTGTTTCACTTTAAAGAAGCGGCGCAGTTCAAATTCAATTTCGACATGATCGCTTGACGGTTCAAAAAGCGATCTTCACGGCCGGTGAATTCCAAAAGGAAACCTGATATGCTCTGGCGTATTGGCAGCCCAAAGCTGCGTCAGACAGAAAAATCTCCGCATAAGGCAGCAAGGTGACACAGGTTAGGGTTAAGTCGCCTTACCGCCCGCGGGTCCACTTCTTATCTGGACCGGCCAGTTTGACGGCAAGTTGCACAGACGCATAGACCACAAACGCCAAAGGCATCCGCATCGCCAGTTGCAGGATTGATGCCTCTGGCTTGTCTTCATTCTTCATAATCTCGGGATGAAGCGCGTGAAGCTCTTCAACGCCAGCATTTTGACGCCTGCGAACCTGAACCAATCGGCGAAACCCCTCGACCAGTGGCCAGTGATAGCGCGCTGGCACTTCGATCCGTTCTGCAGGGGTAAACATAAGCCGCACAAATGTATCATCCGAGATAATATCAGGAAAAGCATCCCAGCGATCGCGGCCAGCTTTGTTCATCGCAAATAAGCCTGCCCCGACAGCCCCAGACTTCATGAAAGGCAGCTCCATCCAGAACTTTCCATAAAGGCGAGAAATCAAAGTTTGGGCAGGCAGAAGCGCAAATGTCCCGGTGGCATATCGTGGGGCGTCTGTGTTCAAAGCCTGCGCCAGTTGCCCAATAAGATCTGCATCACACAGCACATCAGCATCCAAAAAGGCGAAGCTTGGACGCGACGCAACGGCCTCGGCCCGGTTCAATGCGCCCAGCTTACCCGGTTCAGGGCTATCCAAGACCTGCAAGCTCCATCCTCGGGCCGCAAACTTAGGGACAAAGCTTTGCGCTTTGCTGACTGTATCATCTTTACACGCATTGGCGCTGACGATCACCTCTGCATCCGGGCAACCGCCGTCTTGATCCAGCAACGACTGTAGGCAAGCCTCGATAAAATCAGATTCATTATTGGCGGGGATGATAATGCTAATGGCAGGGTCTTGAGCGTGCATAAGATGAGAAACCAAATTCTGTAAGTGCCATTCGTTCGGTGAGGTCCATTATCACCAAGGTGCATCATACTCCAGTTTTTGACCGTTCCACCAGCGCCTTATGCGTTTCAGCATGGCAAAATGAAATGACATCTTTTAGGGGTATAGCAAAAATGAGTGAAAGGGTCATCCAATGCGTATCGGCTACCTTATGAACATATATCCTGTGACCAGCGCGACGTTCATCCGCCGCGAGATTGGGGCACTGGAAAAACAAGGTGTCGAAGTACATCGCTTTGCATTGCGTACATGGGCCGAAACGCTTGTCGATCCACAGGACAAAATCGAACAAGCGAAAACCACCTACCTTTTGTCAGGCCGCAGTGGAGCATTGGTCGCAGACTTCTTCAAAGAGCTGGGCAGCAATCCCAAGGGCGTCTTTCGCGCAATCGGTCTTTGGGTCAAGTTGTTGAACAACGCGCGCTCTGGGGTGGTTCGCCATGTTGCCTATCTATTAGAGGCCATCTCCCTCAAACGGAACCTCACAGACGCCGGGATTGAACATGTGCATGCGCATTATTCAACGAATACAGCCGCTGTCGCAATGATGGCAGAAGCAGCAGGTGGGCCGGGATATAGCTTTACCGCACATGGCCCCGATGAATTTCTTGATTGGACAGCTTCTTCCTTGAAATTGAAGGTGCATCGCGCACGGTTCGTTGCCGCGATCACACATTATTGCCGCAGCTTGCTGACACTTGCTGCAGGCCAAGAGGCGTGGGACAAAATCAAAGTTGTGCGTTGCGGTGTGCAAACGGATGAATTTATCCCAACCAACGCGCCTTTCGATGCATCTGCACCTTTTGTGTGTGTCGGGCGTTTGTGTCCGCAAAAAGCGCAAGTCCTGATCGTGCAAGCATTGGGACGGGTCGCCAAACGACACCCAAACATAAAGATTGAATTCATTGGTGATGGGGAAAGCCGCGCAGCGGTTGAAGCCGCAATCAAGGAGCACGGGGTTGAAAACAACGTCGCATTGCTGGGATGGCAATCAAGCGATGCTGTGCGCGAACGGCTGGGCAAAGCAAAGGCCTTGATCCTGCCAAGCTTTGCCGAAGGACTTCCCATCGTCATCATGGAATCCTTTGCGCTTGCCCGTCCGGTGATCTCATCATTCATCGCAGGGATTCCTGAATTGGTCACGTCCGACAACGGATGGCTGGTTCCGGCAAGCTCTGTTCAAGCGATCGAAGATGCAATTGAACAAGCCATTCAAACCAGCCCAGAGATGCTTGCACAAATGGGGGAAAATGGTCGGCGGGCCATCGAAGAGCATCATGATGTGGATTTGAACGCGGCAAAACTCAAAGACCTTATTCAGGCGCATATCGGCGCTGAATAAGGTCTTGGGCAGGTCTACACTATATTATAGTGATTATAGTGGCGGGTCGGACTGCTGTCTTTCACGCAAACAGCGAAAAGCAGGTGATCGCGTTTCGCATCACCTGCTTTGATTTTTAGGCCAGCATACTATCAAACATGGTCTCAGATTCATGCCCGTGCATGTCATCCATGCCTGACATTGTCTCATCAAGGGTTTCATGGCCATTGCTTAGGAATGACATAATATCCTGGGGCGTATCAGAGTTAACCAAGTGCGCAAACGGAGATGCAGGCTGAGCAACATCCAGTACCCGATCACCGGCGTACGTCTTGCCATGACTCTCTTCGAAATCTTGCACACCGCGATCAATTGCATCGCTGTAGCCGCGCGTTCCAAGCGGGAAGTCTGTGTTCAAGAAGACAGGATGTGTTTCATAATAGATGTCACCCGTCGCACGGTCCGTGGTGTAAATGTCCAGCAAAAGGTACTTATCACCGTCATTGGTTGTCCAATAGCCATCTGTTTCCAGCAACCGGATGACGTCCTGTTCGCCTAGATTAAAGTCATCAGACCCACCCGGAAACTTGGCCTGACCGATGCTGTCTGTCTTGGTGCCGGAAATCTCGACAAAGCGGTTGTTGCCGTTGCCCGGATCGTAGACGTACTCTAATGGGCCATCAAGTTGTAGATCGGGCGTTTTGTGCGTGACATCCCCCTTGCTGAAAATCTGGTCATACCGGGGATCATAGTTTGAATAGTTTTGATCCACATCTGAGATATCAGCATTCACGACAACGTAGCCGTGAATACTGTCATCACCAACGATATTGATCAGGTTCTTTTCAAGATCGATGCCGGTTTTGAAACCAGATATCTTTGCGTCAATGATCACAACTTCTGTGGTGTTGTTCCCAATGTTGATACCCTGCTCTGGGTCAGAGAAGAGCGTGGGTTCCTTCCCAATGACATCGAAGCCTTCAAGAATATAGTGTGACGTGTATTCGACGACTGCGCCTTGCTTCACGCTCCAGGCTGTAAAGTCTTTGAGGTGGCTCCAGACATCATGCCCTTGGTTAGGGTTTGCTTTGGCCACATGGAACCCGGCACGGGCCGCAAAGGTTTCATTGCCATCAAACATTGAAATCGGGATGTCGTCAGCCGTGACAAATCCACCTTGCAAAGCATCCGAGTGGACAAAATGTTCACTATTGGCATTGATCATACGATCATCACCATCTCTGTGAAAATAGACAAAGCCGGTATTGACGCTTGCGGCGACATTGTCGCTTGATCCCACCAATCGGCCTTGGAACCAAAATCCGTCGCCACTGCGGGCCGTATCAAATTGGTCATCCGAAATAAGCGATTGGTTCTTTGACGTACCCCAGCTGTTGCCTTGGGCCAGAATTGCGATGTTGTCATTCCAGGCCCCGGTCTCGTTCCCGGTTTCAGCAACATAGCCGGCACCAAAGGTGTCAAAGCTGGCGTTGTTCTCAAGGATTGCATTTGAATCGTGATGCACAAAGCCCCAGCCGGGTGACCCATATACAGCATTCCCGATAAGGAATGTTGGGTTTTCAAGATCTTCAACGCCGGTGCGGTGCAAGTGAAGGGAATAGCGCCCTTGCACGTTCGAGTCAGATTCAATCTGCGCAAAGTCATCCGCTTGGAAGCTCAACTCAGATTTATCCGTGCGGCCAAGCTGATGGAATTCAGCATAACGCACATCAACCTTGTCCGAATGCATGAACATTACATGCCCACGCTCAGCAATCTCGGCTGAATCAGCATCCTCGGTTTCGACCGACACATTGCGGGTGTAGTTGGCGACCGACGTTTTCAGATCTTCCCGCGGGGTGTCGTGATCAAATTCAAGCGGTTTATCAAAGTGAACCGTGTTGCCATCAATCTTTGAAATAACACGCTCTTCATCCTGACTGTCGTAAAAGGCTTGATCGGCAGCTTTGTTGTCCCATTTCCAACCATCGTGACGGGTGCCCGCAACAACAATCGTATCACCAACAGTCCACCCTTCTGGTGCGTCCGCGAACGTGACCGACGTATCGCCTTGCATCGGATCATCCACAACCTTCTCGTGACTGTCCTTTTCAGCGCCATGAATAGAGGCCTTGCCGTGGCTGATGATCCCACGTGACAGCAACATCGGATCCCACTCCACATCAATTGGGCCATTGTTGGCAATGATCAGATCAACATCGACGTTCGCTTGAACCGGATTATCAACAGTGCCGATCTCAAGTTCGCCAGACGGGGTCACGACCATTGTGTCAAAGATCATCTGACTGTCGCTATCGGTTGCAAAGCTTAGCTTGCCATCAACGCGGACTGCAAAAAGTTCAATATCGCTTACAGTGCCATAATCAACGGTCACACCTTCCGGGATCAGGACGTTGTCGCCATCCACAGGCACCTTGCCATTTGCCCAGATTGTCGGGTCAAACCAATCGCCACTTTCAATCGCGACGGCATCGCTTTCGGCGCGTGGTACCAAATCCATGGCGGCCGTATGCTCATTCGCCAGATCGGAATGCGCGCCGTGCACATGGGTTTCGCCTTGTGCAAAAAGCGCATCAAGATAATCAGAAACCTCTTGCGCAGATGCATCTTTGCCCGGAGGCGGCAAATCTATCTTCATGTGCGCATGCATGTCATGCGGGTCAGAGTTGTCAATCTTCACGACTTTGCGCACATCATGGGACATCGTGTGGGAATGTGAATGCGATGTATCTGCAGCCTTATGGGATGGGTGTGTCCCGTGCGAATGATCGACCTTCATGGCCGCATGCGATGTTCCGTTTGTATCAGCTGTGGCTTGCGCGTGGGAGTGACCCATGTCCGGCATAGCCGAATCTGTATCCGGTGCAGCGTTGTCTGCAGACGCGACCTTTTCAGATGTCAGTTCACGCGCATCATCTTCCTCTTCGGTTTTGGTAACGCTGAAAGCAGATACAGTTGACCCAAAGAACGCAACAATCCAAAGGAAAAAGTTCATGTATTTGACCCCTTCGAATTAAGGGCCGTAATCAAATCAAAAAATGGCAGCATATCCACGTCCTTCAAGCAGAGGTTAGATCGACGCCGGCAATATGGCGCAGGCAGAGTGGATTTTTATTAACTAAGAATTCGTGACCAAATTTGGGCGGATTTATGTTTGGAAACCCTTTTAATTGCCTCAATTAAAAGTTGTGAAATGGTCAAGGTACCTGTCGCCAAACAGCTCAAAGCGGGGCTTTTGTCCTGTAAACACTGGCGCTAGCAGCACAGCTGCTGATGCCAGTAAACAAATTAAGGCAAAAAGATGCCGGCAATTTTTTGCTTAGACTCGGCAGATATTTGTCGATCTGACCGCAGTTAGCGGGGGTGCATTAAGGACGTTTGTCAGCTGGCTGCGAAAAGCAGCCTGAGTAATGTCGGATACGCAAAACAAAGTTCTTTCTTGAAACCGCCTTAGCCCATTCACCATCCAAACATCATGAGGACAGTGTTGCATGGATCGCGACGGACGGTACGTCTAACTTGCCACAGATCGCGATTTTTTGCGGACAGTTTGGAACAAGCACTTTACCCGTAAGGCCTAACTGGTACCCCGTTGTACACACGACCGAAACTGTCGTGATAGAAGGTGTTTATAGGAACCAGTTGGATGCAGGATAGGTTAGACTGGATTGATACCGCGAAGGGCCTTGGTATCATTTTGGTTGTTCTTGGGCACGCTGGCAGAGGCTTGTCAGCGGCTGGGTTGCCAGACACTAGCGGCTTTCTGGTGCACATGGATCAGACGATCTATGCGTTTCATATGCCCTTATTCTTCCTGCTGTCCGGGATCACCTTCGGCATGCGCCCGCCTGCAAATATTCAACCCGTTCTGATCAAACGAAGCTGGCGGCTTTTCTACGTGCTGCTGATTTGGACCTATGCGTTTCTTGCGATGCGGGCCTTGGCAGGCAGCAGTGCCAATGCGGGCGGGTCTTGGTATGGTCTCATGCAAGCGCCTTTGCCACCATTCGGACACTTCTGGTACCTATGGGCGTTGTTGATCAACGCGGCAGTCTTTGCACTCTTAAGGCTTGCGATGCCCCCTGCCCTGCGGGACGCTAAGTTCTGGATCGGGGCGATCGTGCTCAGCGTTTGTATGAATATGGTCATCAGACTTCCGCAAGAACTCTTGCCTTGGTTCAGCCAAGCGCTGCAATACAGCCTTGTCTTCACTGTGGGGGGGCTGATCGGGGCATCCTCTCTTTTGCGGCTCACACCAAGTATGCTGATCGCTTTGATTGGGTGCATCCTTTTCATCGCCGGAGTTTGGATAAGCGTCACCATGCCGCTGCCAATCAACCAAGTGACAAGCGGGCTGATACTGTCACTGTTTCTGATGCTGCCGCTGATCGCGCTTACCAATCGGTTCAGCGGATCAAAGACAGTTGCGGTTCTGGCATATCTGGGCCTGATCTCACTGGCGATTTACGTTATGCACACGATGTTCAGCGCAGCGATGCGCATTGTTCTGATGAAAGCCGGATACACTGACCTCGCGCTTCACCTTGGCCTAAGCGTTGCGGTCGGCCTCTGCGGACCTTTGCTTGTGTATCTGGCCGCAAAGCGATTCAATCTGCTGCGGGTCATGGGGCTGGGCTAGGCGCCGACACGTCGGGCAACCAAGAAAAATTGTATCGTAAACCTACGACTGCCGAACCGCGTTCAGCACAGTACCAACAACATTTGTCTGTTCGGCAATTTCCGATTCACAGCTATCAAACTGGCTGTATTTCGTCCGGTTGGCACGGGTTACAATCAATGCGCAGTCCACATTCTTCAGGAACGCACGCGTGTCATCGTTCACAAGCACGGACGGTAGATCAAAGATCATAATGTCAGGCGCATAAGCGGCTTCGATCTCATCAATCACGGCTGCGGTTTGTTCCGCCAAAAGAAGGCGCGTCGGGTCTGTTTCCGGCACGACAGCCATGGAAAAGGCGACGTTGTCGCCCAGACGCAAAGCCTGCTCTGCAAACGTGGTCTTGCCCAAAAGCACATCCCCAAGACCTTTGGCCGGTTTGTGATCCAGAAACTCGCCAATTGATGGATCACGCAGATCCAGATCAAGGATAATAGACCGAATGTCACTTTGACGGCCAAGGCCAAGCGCAAGGTTACAAGCGATTGTGGTCTTGCCAGAGTTCGGCATGGGCGATGTAATCGCCAACCGCTTCCAGCCATTCTGGCGCATCTGCAACAACACTTTCGTGCGCAAGATATCAAACGGTGTCGCCGCGGATGAGGCAACGCCAGTGTGAATGCGGTTCAATTCAAGCTGCTGTTTGGCAACCTTGAATGGCTTCAATTCTTGCCACAAAACATCCGCTGGTGCGGGTGGTGCTTTGCGCTTGCCCACAGGTGCATTACCCGGTGCCGGCTGTTGGTTGGGTTGGCCCTCGCGCGCGTGACGCGCACGTTCAAGAGCAGCCTGTAGCTTTTCCATTGATGCGTTTCCCTATTAATTGATGCCAACCTGCTCGAGAGCTCTTCTCACAAGCAAATCAAGGGGGAGGTAGTTTGTGTCGATGTACCAAAGGATAAGCGGAACCCCGACAAGAACGATAAGCGTCAGAATGATCAGCGTTGAGCGACGCATCAGCTTTTGCGTGCCACTTTCGATGTAAGGCACAGTAGCAATTGGCGTGACATTAAAGCGCCCGATCAGTTCTGCAGGCCGGCGAATAGTGCGATTCAAGAATTCAAGCAGGCCAAAGTAGCCAGCAGCCAGCATGATACCGATAAGACCGCCCAAGGCCGCGATCTTTGGGCGGTTCGGGCCGGAAGGCTCGCGCGGGACAAACGCACTCTCGATGATGGAAATACGCTGGCCCTCACCTGTGGTTTCGATGCGTTCACTCATCTGCGCGCCGTTCAGGTTGGCCAAAGCAGCGTCATAGCGGGTTTGGACAACTTCCATCTCGCGCTCAAGATTTTCCAGCGAAATGCCGTTTGACGAACTTGCAGAGATCGCGGTTTGCAGCTCCAGAAGTTCTTCGTTGGTGCGGTCAATATCAACTTCAAGCGCTTCAATGCGGTTGTCGATTTCGCTGATGGTTGCCTGAAAAAGGGCTTCCTCTGGGGACACCGCATCCTCGGCATCTCCACCGGCAAGACCCGATGCTGTTTGGGCTGCGACAATCGCCTCAAGGCGATCAACAGTTGATTGTAGCCGAATGATACGAGGGTTTTCATCCGAATAGACAGACTTGGCCAGTTCCAGCTCTGCCTTGGCAGTAATAAGTTGCTGTTCTTCCGCCGTCATTTGCTGGGCCTCATTGCCGCGGCCGATGCGACCTGTCGTCTCAAACAAACGTGACAAATCGGTCTTTTGGGCGCGGGCCGCTCTGAGATCCTTTTCAAGCAAGGAAATACGCTCTTGCAAGAGGGACTGGCGTCCAAGGCGATAGGCTTGATCCTCTGGCAAAGCATTTGAATTGACACGCTTGAACGCGGCGATCTCGCTGCTACGTTCACTTAGCTCGGCACTTAACTGTTCGACTTCATCCTCAAAAAAGCTCAGCGTGCTTTCAGCACGAGTGGTGCGGAAGTCGGTGTTAAACTCAAGAACGCGACTGACGTATTCATTTACAACATCTGAAACGATCTGACCTGAGCGGCCTTCAAATTCGATCGTCAGCAAGGTTGCCTGATTGCGACCGGCTGTCCGTGCGACGATCGTATCACGTTCCATCCGCTCAACGATTTCATCAGGATCAACCTCACCAAGGTCGTCGTAGACGTCGAACTTATTTGCGATGTCAATCAGGTTTGAACGGGTCAGAAGGCGTTGCTGAATGATGTCCAATTGCTCGATTGCATCAATCTGGACCGTCGACTCAACCATGCTGTCAGGGATTTGTGGTTCTTCAACCAGCATCCGCGCAGCTGTTGTAAACGTCTCGGGAACCCGCAACGCCGTAAAGACGCCAAGGCCCCCACACAGCGTTACAAGCAGAAGCATCACGGGAAATCTGCGGAGAAACAGTTTCCAATAAAAGTATAGATCTAGGTTCATTGGGCTGCTTTTTTCAAATCATCAACACGGTGTTTCAGGAACAAGGGAACAGGCACAGTCTGCAGGATAACCCCATCGCTAATCAGTTCTTCAAGGACAATCACATCAACAGTCCCTTTATCGGCACTTGCCGCATAGACCAACGCAAGATCACAAATCTTGTTAATAATGCGCGGAATACCCTCTGACATTTCAAAGATCTTATCGCAGGCGACTGGGTCGATCTCTTCGCCCGTCCCGCCAACCGTTGTCAGGCGATTGTTGATATAGGTCAGGGTCGTTGGTTTATCGAGGGGTTGGATATGATAGGTCGCGGTCACACGCTGTGCAAACTGACGCAACTCTGGTCTTTCGATCATTTCGCGCAACTCAGGCTGACCAACCAAGATAAGCTGAAGCAGTTCATCCTTGCCTGAATTGATGTTGGTCAACATCCGCAACTCTTCAAGGGTTTCCATCCCAAGGTTCTGCGCCTCATCGATGACGATGACGACGCGGCGGCCCTCAGAATAGCTTTCGATCACGTAGTCTTGAAACCTTTGGAAAAGTTCCACATAGTCGGACCCAGTGATATATTCGATATCAAGGGCGTTCAGAATCCAGCGCAGCAGATCATCCCGGTTGCCTTGCGCATTCGAAATAAGACCCACAGAAATCGAACTATCAACCTGTCTCAAAAGCTGCTGGATAAGCGTTGTTTTTCCGGTGCCAACTTCCCCAGTCAGCACTGTCAAGGGTGCGTGGGTCACAAGACCGTATTCAAGAACGGTGAAGGCACGGGAATGCACCCGGGTCCAGAACAGAAAGTCTGGATCAGGTGAAAGAGAAAACGGCCGCTCCGAAAACCCGAAGAACCTACAATATAAATCAGCACTCATTAACTGCTCCTGTGCAGGTCAACGCCACCCAATGTCAAACGCAAAGTTCTAACGCAGCCTTCCTTCGACTTCTAGTGGGCTTGATATTCGCATTCTTTGGCACGAATACGTCACAAACGCGGCATCTTTAACAACGCGGTGACCGAATCGGTCTGACGAAATTCAGTAGGTTTTGTGCAGTTCTTCATTAGTTAATTGCAATTCTTTTAAAGTTTGAACCTATTTTGAAACTATCTTCCCCCAATTGCCGCGTCGCTTAACCATAACCGGGGCAAAAATTGGGCAAAGATGCTTAAAAAACAGTTCGTTTCCAATTTTAAGGGTAAAAGTAAGGGTTTTCTCCCTTTGCGGCTGGGGGTGGCCATGTTAACACTTCATCAACTTTAACAATGTGTTAAGGATTCTGATCGTCGCCTAGTCTGTTGTTAAGACTTTCAGGATCCAGCCCGCGCAACGAGTTCATGGTATGACTTTGCAATTTACAAACCTCCCAACTGACATGAAAATTGAGACAAACGCCGCGTCTCCAGCTGTGGTTGAAGGTGCTTACCGATCCTATGGCAAGCGCGCTTTGGACCTGCTTTTGATCCTCGCAACGTGCTGGTTCACTGTTCCGGTCGTCTTCGCGATTGCACTTGTTGTGCTGGCAACGGGCCAATCCCCTTTCTACGGCCAAAAGCGTATTGGCCTTGATGGTCAAGTCTTCCGCATGTGGAAACTACGCACAATGCTACCGCGCGCTGAGGAACGTCTGGAAGAGTATCTTGCAGCCAACCCAGCAGCACGTGAAGAATGGGATGCAAAGCAAAAACTGAAGAACGACCCACGCGTCACGCCAATCGGGCGCTGGTTGCGCAAATCATCCATGGATGAGCTTCCGCAGCTTTTCAACGTGTTCAACGGAACAATGTCTTTGGTCGGTCCGCGTCCAATGATGCTGGACCAGCGCGAACAGTATGATGGCGAAGCCTACTTCAAAATGCGCCCTGGCCTGACGGGTCTGTGGCAGGTGTCTGACCGTCACAACGGTGACTTCGTTGGCCGCGTTGCATTTGATGAAGAATATCACGCGAAAATGTCGTTTGCGCAGGATACAACAATCCTTGCAAAGACTGTACTTGTCGTCGTGCGCGGCACGGGTTGCTAAAATCGCAAAGTTGAGGCATCTAATGCCTCAACAGCGATCTTGTCCTCAATATTTTGACACCTAACCCACTTGATCGCTTCATGGAGTTTGATCTTGGCCCACTTTATTCGCCTTCTTGGCGCGATGTTTCTTGTCACCCTATTGGTTGCTTGCGATACAGCTGAGGAAAGAGCGGAAGGCCACTATCAAAACGCGCTCTCGCTTGCTGAGGACGGCGACATTGACCGGGCAATCGTCGAACTGCGCAATGTTTTCGAACTTGATGGAACGCACCTTGAAGCGCGCCAGCTTATTGCGGAACTCCTGTACGAAAGTGGAGATATTCCATCATCCTATGGGCAGTATCTACGACTTGTCGAACAATCACCTGATAATCTTGATGCGCGCCTTGCCTTGGCGGAAATGGCGTTCCAATCGACAAATTGGGACGAACTTGAACGCCATGGCGCGCACGCCGAAGGACTTGCCCCCGATGATCCGCGCGTACAAATCATTTCAACAGTGCGTGACTACCGCAAAGCGGTAATTGACGAAGATCAAGACGCGATGCGCGCGGCTGTAGATGCCTCGATCGCAAGCACCGAAGAATTTCCTGAAAACGTGCTTTTGCGCGAACTGAACGCAGACTACTTTATTCGTACAAATCAGTTCACTCAGGCACGGGGCGAGCTTGAAAAGCTGACGGCCGAATATCCCCAGAACAAGCGTTATTGGGGGCAACGTCTTCAAATTCTTCTTCAGCTTGGCGACGAAGAAGGTGCAGAAGCCCAACTTGTGGAAATGGTTGATCGCTTCCCCGACGACATCGAACAAAAGACAACGCTTGTCCGTTATTATTTGTCCCGCGACGATGACGAAAGTGCCGAAGCATTCTTGCGCAAGCTTGTCACGGAAGCTGACCCAGAAAATAACGCACCGCGCCTTGACCTTGTTCGCTTTTTGCTGGACCGGCGTGGAACACAAGCAGGTATTGCAGAACTGGAAGACGCCATCGAAAACGAGGCGAACGCCCTTCCATTTGTCATTATTAAAGCCGGCATCGACTTTGCCACCGACGACCAAGAGGGTGCGATTGCATCACTGGAAGCCATTCTGGAAACAGCCGAACCTGGCGAAGATACGAACAGCGTGAAAGTAACACTTGCGCGGATGTTGCTTGCCAGCGGCAACGAAGTTGGTGCGCGGTCCTTGGTCGAAACGGTTCTGACCGAAGAACCGGGCAATGTCGAAGCAGCCAAAATGAATGCACGTTGGTTGATTGATGCGGATGACCCGGACGGGGCAATTTCTCTTCTACGAGAAGCGCTTGATAAGAATGCTGATGATCCCCAAGCGCTGACATTAATGGCCGAAGCGAACAGCCGCAAAGGCAGCACGAACCTGGCACGCGATTTCCTTGCGCTTGCGGTTGAAGCATCCGGGAACGCGCCCGGTGAAACCATGCGCTATGCACGGCAGTTGATCTCAGAAGAACGCTACCTTCCTGCCGAGGACTTGCTGCTTGATGCGCTGCGCTTGGCACCAAACAACATCGATCTGTTGGAAATGACAGGCGATCTTTATCTTCTGATGGAAGATTTCGGACGCGTTAGTCAGGTTGTCCAAACTCTGCAACGTATTGAAGATCCGCGCGCGCAGGAAAAGGCGACGTCACTTGAACTGCGCCGCCTCGAGCAGCAATCAGGAACAGACGAAGCCATCGCCTTCCTTGAAACGCTTGCAGGTCAAGAAGACGCATCCTTCGGTGCCCAGGTCGCCCTGATCAGAGCGCGCCTCAGCACACAAGACTTCGAAGAAGCCCTCGCATTGGCAGAAACACTTAGCGCGGAAAACCCTGACAACCCGACAAGCAAACTTGTCTTGGCCGCAACCGCTTCCACTGCCGGAGATTTAGACCGGGCAGCAGAGCTTTATCGCACAATCGTGGATGAACTACCGTTGGAAACAGGCGTTTGGCTTGAACTTTCGCGGATCAAGTTCCGTCAAGGCGACAGAGAAGGCAGCATTGCTGTAATTGATGAAGCCCTCGCGCTTAATCCAGAAGATGGGCGGTTGCTTTGGGCACAGGCATCATACCTTGAACAACAAGGGGATTACGAAGGCGCGATTGCAATCTACGACCAGCTTTATGCAGATGACACCGGCAACATTCTTGTGGCCAATAACCTTGCCAGCATGCTGACAACCTACCGCGACGACCCAGAAAGCATTGAAAGGGCGTGGAACATCGCACGGCGCTTCCGCGACAATCCAAGCCCGGCGGTGAAAGATACATATGGTTGGATCGCGCACCGGCGCGGGGATAGCGCCGAAGCCGTTGATTATCTGCGTGACGCGGCGGCTGGCCTTCCAGATGATGCGGTTGTCCAATTCCACTTTGCAGAGGCGCTTTTTGCACTCGACCGCAAAGAACAAGCGCTAGAGCAATACCGCAAGGTGATCGAAATCGCCGGGGTAACGGACACGCGGCCACAAATCGACCGCGCCCGCGCACAGCTGACCGCTATTGAAGAAGCCTTGGCTGCCGAATAAGCGTTGATACCCCTAGATCACGTAGTAAAATTGTCCCCGATGACTAAATCGGGGATGACGTCCTGCTGGTTTTAGGCAATAGTGGCCCCAATAAAAATCACGGGGTTCATCATGTCAGTTACAATCAAAGCCCTCATCGCATCTTTCTTTGCGGTTTGGTTTGCAGGCACAGTCGTTGCCCAATCAGAATACCGGGCACGCGCCGGAGACGTCATAGTTGTTGAAGTTCTTGAAGATCAGGCTCTTAACCGATCCTTGGTTGTACTTAGCGACGGGCGGATCAACTTTCCATTCGCCGGAACGATCCGGGTCGCAGGGCGCACAGTCGGCCAGATCGAAAGCGCGATTACGTCAGGAATCAGGGCGAATTTTGCAAACGAACCCAACGTATTTGTGTCCGTTCAACCCAAAGAACGCACGCCCGTCCCAGTGACACCCGAAGAACCGCCCATGATCAACATTTACTTCCTTGGCGAAGTAAACACGCCGGGCCTGAAAGAGGTGGAACCGGGGACAACCTTCTTGCAGGCCTTAGCACAATCCGGCGGGATGACCAATTTCGCGGCCGAAAAGCGGGTCCAATTGCGCCGGACGGACCCCATTACAAAGGCCGAAGCTGTATATGTGCTGAATTACAAGTCCATCTTGGATGGGACCGCCATTCAAAATAACGTCGCACTGCGGGACGGGGATGTGATCGTCGTGCCGGAACGTCGGCTGTTTGAGTGATCCATGCGCCTGGGGGGGACCATCACACGCGGGCTTTGTCTGGCGAGCGCGCTCAGTCTCTGCAGTCCTGTTTTTGCACAGGACAGCGGTGGCCTGAACGGGTCGTTTACGTTTGCGCAAGGGCTTACGCTTGAAGATGGGGACACCTTTGGCCAGACCAATCTTGGCTTTGCGATCACTGACACCACGAAACGCGAAAATTTTGCGTTCAGGGTCGATACGCAAATCCTGCAGCGTTTTGACAATGGCATCGACGTCGGTGTCCGCGATCCATCGTTGGCCTTAAGCTATGGCATCCAAAGCAGACAATCACAGCTAACAACATCCCTACGCTACCGGCGCGCTGATGCGGACACTTTGACCGAAGGTCTTGATGGCACACTTGTTATCGACAACGGTGAACGCGAAGACGTAAACGCCAATGTCGCCCTTGAGTTTGGCCGCGAGGCGCCGTTTGGCGGCGCGATCACACTTGGATATGCGGAAACGCTATATTCTGGCACCCAAAACGCTGAACTGGTCGACAACAACGTACTGAACGGCGCCGTTAATCTGCGGTTTGAGGTCAGTAAACAGATCACCGCAACCCTTGGATACAGCCAGACCGAGACAGAGCGCACAGGCCAACAGGATTCACGCAGCCAAAGTTTGAATGTTGGCGCAAATTTTGCCGTGAACCCGACACTGGTTGTGAATACATCGCTTGGGCAAAGCAAAGTAACCAACACACTTGGTGCGATCAGCCAAACATCCCAAGGTTTGACCTACGGTCTATCCGTGACACAACAGCGGCCCAACGGGGCACTCTCTTTTAATCTGTCCTCAAACATCGCCGAAACGGGGCGGCGGACCACAGCCCAGATCAGCAGATCGCTTGAAACGAAACGCGGTCGCGTTTCAGGGCGGTTTGGCGTGTCGGAAGGAACAGACAACAAACTGCGCCCACTTTATCAACTTAGCTATAGCGAGGAACTGCCACGCGGATCCTACACCATTAACGTCGATCAGGCCTTCACGGTGAATTCCCTTAGTGAAGAGGTGCTGAACAGCGCGGTGCGTGTGGGTTGGCAACAGGATCTGACGCAGCAATCAAGCCTGCGAACAAACGTCGATTGGCAGAGAATCGACGTGATTGGCGATTCCTCTAACAGCAGTCGCTTGGATCTGAACCTGAATTATCGCCAGCAACTTAGCCAAGACTGGACCTTCCTTGCACGTGCAAGACGCAGCTGGCTGACAGACACAGACACCGGCGATGATCAACAAAGCGAGATTTTCATCGGGTTTCAGGCGGCATTTGCATGGCGACCGTGACGGAACCTGACAACGGCTCAAACGATAGCAGACTAATCATCGCGCTGATCTTAATCTGCACCTGTATCGAACTGGTCTTACAATTTGCCGATTGGAATTTTTTAAACGCACCTCGCTTGCGGCAAACCGCTTATGAATTTGGGGGGTTCTGGCCCGGACTTCTTGGGAACTGGCGCCCCAACTACCAAGGCCAACCAGTCGCCATGTTCGTCACCTACGGGTTCCTACACGGTGGGCTTTCACATCTTATCGTCAATATGATCACACTATGGTCACTTGGGATGGCAGTGATGTCCCGGGTTGGGGCGTGGCGCACCAGCGGGCTTTATTGTGCATCGCTGCTTGGGGGTGCTGTCGGCTATACGCTCTTGTCGCCCGGACTTAGCCCGATGGTCGGCGCGTCCGGGGCACTGTTTGGGCTGGCCGGTGGGTTACTGGCTTGGTCCTATGTTGATCGTTTCACCTATGGGCAAGGACTTTGGCCCATCGCACAGGCGATGGTGGCACTGATCGTACTTAATCTGGTGCTTTGGTGGGCCATGAACGGGAGCCTTGCGTGGGAAACGCACTTGGGTGGGTTTATAGCAGGCTGGATCGCGGCCATCATCATTGATCCGCGCCCGCAACAAACCGAACCGGACAAGGCAACATCCCCTCACAAAAAGTAGGGATCAACCCTGCGCCAAAAGTGCAAAAGGTCCTGTCCCTTAACATCGCTGCGCCCCATCGCTTGGACAGCCATGATATCTGCGGCGACCAACGCCGACATCTTATAGGCACGGGCGGCAACACCTGCTTCATCGCGCACCATATCCTCAAGGTTTGATGCAGCAGAGGTAAGGGCGAATGAAATCGCAAGGGCGGACTCAGTGGCGTAAGTCTGTGCCAAATCGCGCACCAAGCCTCTCACACGGTCTGGATCACCATGCGCGAGGACTTCCAAAGCAAACTCAGTCATCTGGTCGAGACGGGCCAGATCCATATTACCACCAATACTCATTCCTTCCGTATCTTTAACTGCAAATTAACCACTCACCTAGACCAAACAGGCCCAAATTTTCAGATCAACACCGCTTTGCAGGATTTTCGGGAAGAAAATTCAGGTTTTTTGTCGGTTTCGCTTGAGGCTAGGCTGGTTCTCACACAAACACAGCTTAAATCAGGCTAAAAGATCAGGAGTTCGTGTGTCCCTCTTCCTTATCGTCGCCCTGCCATTCTTTGGCGCATTGCTACCCGGCTTGATGAACCAAGCAGGACGGCAGGCTTGTGCCTCTGTTACCTTCACAATCACGCTGGCAGCTTTCATCGGATTGCTCACAAACCTACCCGCAGTTTGGGCCGGGGAAACGGTGCAAGCGGGGATCAACTGGATTCCATCACTGGGGCTGAACCTGACCCTGATGCTGGACGGGCTTGGCTTTTTCTTCGCACTATTAATTCTTGGCATCGGGCTTTTGATCATCACCTATGCACGGTTCTATCTGGCACGCGAAGATAATATGGGCGAATTTTTCACCTACCTTTTGTTGTTCCAAGGGGCGATGGTGGGCATCGTATTGTCCAATAACATATTGCTTTTGCTTATCTTTTGGGAACTGACATCACTATCATCCTTCCTGCTGATCGGCTATTGGAAGCACCTGCCTGCCGGGCGTCAAGGCGCGCGCATGGCGCTGACGGTTACGGGCATGGGCGGGCTTGCGATGATCGGGGGGATGCTGATCCTTGGGCAAATCGTGGGCAGCTATGACCTGTCAGTAATCTTGCAAAACAAAGAGATCATTCAGGAAAGCCCGCTTTACCTGCCCGCCCTTCTGCTGATCCTCACAGGCTGCTTTACAAAGTCGGCACAATTCCCGTTCCACTTCTGGCTGCCACACGCGATGGCCGCACCAACGCCAGTGTCGGCCTATCTACACTCGGCCACGATGGTCAAAGCGGGCATCTTCCTGATGGCGCGCATGTGGCCGGTGTTGGCCGGCACGCCCGAATGGTTCTACATCGTCACAACCGCAGGGCTAATCACGATGGTGCTGGGGGCGGTGATCGCGCTGTTCAAGCATGACCTGAAGGCGCTTTTGGCCTTTTCAACGGTCAGCCATCTTGGGCTGATCACCATGCTGCTGGGTACAGGCACAACCTTCGGGGCCTTTGCGGCGGTCTTCCACATCCTGAACCACGCGACCTTTAAGGCCGCACTGTTCATGTCGGCAGGGATCATCGACCACGAAACCAAAACACGCGATATCCCAAGCCTTGGGGGCCTGCGCCACCTGATGCCGATCACGTTCGTGATTGCGACGATTGCAGCGCTGTCGATGGCGGGTATCCCTTTCCTCAACGGCTTCCTGTCAAAAGAAATGATGCTTGAGGAAATGGAGGATACCGTGCTGTTCGGCCCCACATGGCTGGTGCCCGCGCTTGCAACCTTCGGTTCGCTCTTCTCGGCCGCCTACTGCTTCCGCTTGATCGGGCATACGTTCCTTGGGCCCAAGCGCAATCCAGAAAGCTACCCTGCCAAACCGCACGATCCGGGCTTTGGGCTATGGGGGCCCCCTGCCCTGTTGGTTGTGTTGGTCGTTGTGATTGGTTGTGCGCCGTTCCTTGTGCAACCCTTCGTGAACCTTGTGGCAAGTGCTGTGACAGGCGAACCGATTGATAACTACATCAAGATCTGGCACGGGTTTGTGCCTGCGCTGTTTATGTCGATCATCGCGGTCATTGGTGGTCTGGTGGTGCTGGCGCTGTTCAATCCACTGCTAAAGGCATGGAACGCAACACCCCGGCCCGAAGCCAAGAACATCTTTGATGCACTGATCAGCGCGGTCGTGTCGCTTGCGCGTGGCATGACGCATCCGCTGCACAACGGGGCTTTCAGCCGCTATGCCGCGATCTTTGCCGTCACGGTCTTCGCCGCAGGCTATCACGCGTGGACAACGGGCGCTGTCGGGGCGGCAACGCGAACATTGCAAAAGGCCGAGCCTGTGGCGATTGCAGGCTGGTTTATGCTGGCCGTCGCAACATTGTCCTTGGTGTTCTTCCACCGCAATCGCCTGCTTTCCCTGATCCTGATCGGGATCGTTGGGCTGATGGTGTCGGTCGGCTTTGTGTACTTCAGCGCACCTGACCTTGCGATGACGCAGATCACGGTCGAGGTGGTGACGATCATCCTGCTGCTTCTTGCGCTCAACTTCCTGCCCAACACGACACCTGTCGAAAGCAGCACGTTCCGGCGGGTGCGTGACGGCGTGATCGCGGTGGCTGGTGGCATCGGCACAATGGCACTTTCTTACCATTATCTGCTGCGCGACGCCGTTTCATCACCAATATCCGGGTTTCACTTGGCCAATTCATACAAGGGCGGCGGCGGCACAAACGTCGTGAACGTGATCCTTGTGGATTTCCGGGGCTTTGATACCTACGGCGAAATCATCGTGCTTGGGATCGCGGCACTGCTGATCTATGCGCTGACCGAAACGCTTCTGAACAGCAACGTGCGCGCACGCCTTCTGAACCGCAAGCCGGACCAACCCCGCGCGGGCGATATGCACCCAATGATGATGGTTGTGCTCACGCGCGTGCTGATGCCCGTGGTGATGCTGGTCGGTTTCTACATCTTCCTGCGCGGACATAATGAACCGGGTGGCGGGTTCATCGCCGGGCTGGTCGTCTCGATCGGGGTTGTGATGCAATATATGGCGTCTGGCTATAAATGGGCCAGCGACCGCTTGCGTTACCCCTATCACGGGGTCATCGGTACAGGGGTTCTGGTGGCAGGCTTCACAGGCATCGGGTCGTGGTTTGTGTCCAAACCCTTCCTCACCTCTGATTTCACCTATGTGCGCATCCCGCCGTTCCAGGAATTCGAACTGGCCACCGCCGCTCTGTTCGACGTCGGCGTCTTCCTTGCGGTTGTCGGCGCGGTGATGCTGTCGCTTGACAGCTTCTCGCGGCTTGCGCGCACGGCAGACACAGAAGACCCCGAACACCCGATGGATATTGACCCCTCACGGGACGCAGAAAAGGAGGGCGTGTAACATGGAAATGCTCGTCTCTTCTGCGATTGGGATCATGACGGCGGCAGGGCTCTACCTTGTGTTCCGGCTGCGGACATTCCCGGTGATCCTTGGGATTTCGCTGCTGACCTATGCGGTGAACGTGTTCCTTTTCGCTTCTGGGCGGCTCACAACCGGCGCGCCACCGATCCTGCGCGACGGGGTCGAGGCTTACGCCGACCCGCTGCCACAGGCGCTTGTGCTGACGGCGATTGTGATCTCCTTCGGGATGACAGCGGTGGTTGTGATGATCGGGCTTGGGGCCTTCCTTGGGTCAAACGACGATCACGTCGATGATCAGACCGAAGATAAAGCGGCGGAGGATCGGCCATGAACCATTGGATCATCCTCCCCGTCATCCTGCCGGCAATTGTCGCGCCCTTCATCGTACTGGCCGCACGCTATCACATGGGCATCCAGCGGGTGTTCTCTATCGTCGGTGTGCTGGCGCTGATCGCGATCACAGCAACGCTGGCGTGGGATGCCTCAGACGGGACAATCACGCTTTATCAACTGGGCGATTGGGCGGCACCTTTCGGGATTGTGCTGATTGCTGACCGGCTGTCCACAATGATGGTGCTACTCACCTCAGTGCTGGCGTTCTTCGTCCTACTCTATTCCATCGGTTCCGGCTGGGATGAACGGGGGCGGCATTTCCACGCGCTGTTCCAGTTCCAGCTTATGGGGATCATGGGCGCGTTTTTGACGGGCGATTTGTTCAACCTGTTCGTCTTTTTCGAGGTCTTGTTGATCGCGTCCTACGGTCTGATGATCCATGCGGGCGGCAATGCGCGTTTGCGGGC
>CAYPVL010000003.1:0-67706 GCA_964414165.1 uncultured Cognatiyoonia sp. | reverse complement strand
CGAACACCGACACCAATGATTACGATGTGAAGATGCGCAACGTGTTCAAGTTTCTTGAAAACGGCGACAAGGTGAAGATCACCCTGCGCTTTCGCGGCCGCGAAATGGCGCACCAGGAACTGGGCCGGCAATTGCTGGAACGGGTCGCCGAGGACACAAAAGAGACCGGTAAGGTCGAAAACTTCCCGAAGATGGAAGGCCGTCAGATGGTCATGCTTATCGGCCCATTGGCGAAGTAAACCAGACGCTTCTTATTCAGACAAAAGGCCCGCCAATCCGGCGGGCCTTTTGCGTGTACGTCCTTGTTTCTTTTGAATAAAACATGGCAGGGAAGCGTTGCGGGGGCAACGCCCCTCCTCTCCCCCGCAAGCGATCAAACAGGTTAGCCCGCTTAAGACGCCGCCGCCACTGCCCGCCCCGTCATCACACCCACCAAATGGGCGCGATATGCGGGCGATCCATGCAGATCCGCAATCATACCATCCGCAGGCACGGACAGACCTTCAAGGGCCGCAGGCGAAAAGTCAGCCGACAAAGCCGCCTCAGCCTCACTCCAACGAAACACGCCCTCTTCTGACGCGCCTGTCACTGCAACCCGCACGCCATCGGCGTACTTGGCAACAAATACGCCAACCAAGGCAAAGCGGGACGCAGGTTGGACGAATTTCTGGTAGTTGGACTTCTCCGGCACCGGCAGCTTGACCTCAGTGATGATCTCACCCTCGTCCAAAGCCGTGGTAAACATCCCCTGAAAGTAATCATCCGCCGCAATTTCGCGCGCGTTGGTCACAATCGTCGCCCCCGTGCCCAACGCCGCTGCCGGATAACAGGCCGATGGATCATTGTTGGCCAAAGACCCACCAATCGTCCCGCGATTGCGCACAGCCGGGTCACCGATGCGACCGGCCATGCCGGACAGGCCGGGGAAAGAGGACGCTGTTTCAGCCGCCACCGCCGCATGGGTGGTCGCCCCCCCAATGCACATACGGCCCTGATCATCAGTGCAAATCCCGACCATTTCGGACACGCCCGAAAGCGACACCAGCTTTTCGGGCATCGCAAGCCGTGCTTTCAATGTCGGGATCAGTGTCTGCCCGCCGCCCAGCGCCTGCGCGCCTTCATTGCCAAGGGCGCTTGCGGCATCCGCGATTGACCCCGGCGTTTCGATTTCAAATGCATACATGGGTCTCTCCTTAGCTCGCGTTCATTGCCGACCAGACCCGCGCAGGGGTCAGGGGCATATCAATATGGGTGACGTCCTTGCCACCAGACTGCAAAGCATCAATCACAGCATTCACAATCGTCGGCGGCGATCCAATCGCCCCCGCCTCACCGCAACCTTTCACGCCCAATGGATTGTGCGTGCAAGGCGTCGCGCAGGAATGATCAACCGTGTAGAACGGTAAATCATCGGCGCGCGGCATGGCATAATCCATGTAGCTGGCTGAAATCAGCTGGCCTTCGGCATCATAGGCGCAATTCTCGATCAAGGCCTGCCCGATCCCTTGCGCAAGACCGCCGTGCACCTGCCCTGTCACAATCAACGGGTTGATCACATTGCCAAAATCATCGACGGCGGTGAAGCGCTCGACCGTCACCTTGCCCGTCTCAGGATCAACCTCCACCTCGCAGGAATAGGCCCCAGACGGATAGGTAAAGTTCGCCGGATCATAAAATGCGGTCTCTTCCAGACCGGGCTCAATATCCTCAATCGGGAACTGATGGGGGATGTAGGCTTTCAAGGCGACATCACCAAAGCCCACGGATTTATCCGTGCCCTTCACTGTGAAGTTACCGTCCGTAAACTCAATATCCGCCTCACCGGCCTCAAGCATGTGCGCTGCAATCTTGGTGGCCTTCGTGATCACCTTTTCGGTCGCGCGCACCATCGCGGAACCACAAACCGCAAGGGACCGCGACCCATAGGTGCCCATCCCAAACGGAATCTTGGACGTATCCCCATGCACAATATCGACACTGGCTGGATCAATCCCCAGCATGTCAGCAACCACCTGCGGGAACACGGTTTCGTGCCCCTGCCCGTGGCTATGGGCACCGACCATCACGGAAATATTCCCGGTGGCATTCACGCGCACTGTTGCAGCATCATAAAGGCCAACGCGGCTCCCAAGAATGCCCACAAGGTTCGACGGCGCAATCCCGCAAGCCTCAATATAAGCATTCACACCAAAGCCGCGCAGCTTGCCGTTCTTCTCGCTTTCCGCGCGACGGGCAGCAAAGCCTTTGACATCGGCAACCTGCTCCATCTTATCCATCAGCTGGTCATAATTGCCCGTATCATATTCCAGTCCAGCCGCAGAGGCATAAGGGTACTGATCGGGCTTGATAAAGTTCTTCCGACGCATCTCAATCGGGTCCATCCCTAATTCGCGGGCGGCTTTATCAATCACGCGCTCAATGGAATAGGTCGCCTCAGGTCGACCAGCGCCACGGTAAGCATCCACAGGGGCGGTATTGGTAAAGACCGCCTTCACGTTCACATAGACGTTCGGAACGGTGTAATTCCCGGCCATCAATGTGCCATGCAGGAAGGTTGGGGTGGCGGTCGAGAAGTTCGACAAATACGCACCAACATTGGCCATCGTCTCTGTACGGAAAGCAATGAACTTGCCATCATTGTCACACGCCAGTTCAATTTTCGTCACATGATCCCGGCCATGGGCATCGGTCAGAAAACTTTCCGTGCGCTGCGCGACCCAACGCACAGGACGGCCCAAGCGCTTGGCGGCGGCCAGCACCAAAGCCTCTTCCCCATAGTGATAAATCTTCGAACCAAAGCCGCCACCCACATCCGGGGCCACAACGGTCAGCTTGTTCTCAGGAATGCCCATCACAAACGCGCTGATCAAAAGGCGGGTCAGATGCGGGTTCTGGGAGGTCGTAAACAGCTTATAGTCGCCCGTCCCCGGATCATAGACACCCGTCGAAGCCCGCGGTTCCATCGCGTTCGGGACCAGTCGGTTGTTCACCAACTCAAGCGTGGTGACATGCGGCGCATTTCTGATCGCCTCGTCCGTGGCCGCACGATTGTCTTCGATCCAACCCCAGTCAAAGCACTGGTTGGTCGCGATTTCATCGTGGACATAATTGCTGCCCGACAGCGCTTTCGCCATATCGACAACGGCAGGAAGCTCTTCAATGTCAGCAACAATCGCCTCGGCCGCAGCCTGCGCCTGCTCAAACGTATCAGCAATCACAGCCGCATAGGCATCGCCCACATGGCGCACCTTGCCGTGGGCCAGCACCGGGCGCTTGGGTTCCTTCATCGGCTCGCCATCGCGCGAATTGATCAGCCACCCTGCGGGGTTGCCGCCCACCTCGGCGAAATCATCACCCGTAAAAATCGTCTGCACACCCGGCATCGCGACAGCGGCAGAGGTGTCAATCGACTTGATTACACCGTTGGCCACGTCCGAGCGGACGAAACATGCGTGCGCTTCGCCTTGCACTGAAATATCGTCGGTATACTTGCCAAGCCCCATCAAGAAACGGATGTCCTCGCGACGGATTGTGCTTTGGCCGACTTCATTATCCTTAGGCATTTTGGTCTCCTCCCATACCGGGCGAAATCTTTTCTGGAAAAGATTTCCAACCCAGAATTTTCTCGAAAATTCTGTTACTCGGCGGCGATTGCGCCGACGTCCTGACCGGACGCGGCCATGATCGCTTTGACGATGTTGTGATAGCCGGTGCAGCGGCAGATATTGCCTTCAAGGTATTCGCGCACCTCGGCCTCTGAAGGCTTAGGATTGTCTTTCAACAAAGCCGCCGCCGACATCACCATCCCCGGCGTGCAGAAGCCACACTGCAACCCGTGGTGATCCTGAAAGGCCTGCTGAATGACGTTCAAAGACCCGTCGGCATTGGCCTGACCTTCGATGGTGTCGACTGTGGCACCGGCAGCCTCGGCCGCAAACATGGTGCAGGCTTTGACCGCTTGACCGTTCACATGGACAACGCAGGCCCCGCATTGGCTGGTATCACACCCCACATGGGTGCCGGTCAGGCGCAAATCATTGCGCAGAAAATCCACCAAAAGGGTGCGCCCTTCGATGGAACCTGATACGGATTTCCCGTTCACAGTCATGGTGACGTCAGTCATACGATCCTCCCAAATTGTCGACTTGGTATGAGTTAAGCACGCGTTTGCCGATCTGGGAACCACCCAATTGCGCTGCACCTGCAAAAATGCGGGCCTAGCCGGCGCGCGGACGGGGGCGTGTCGGGATTTCCTTGAGCAGCCCACCAACGCCCATCGCGGCGATATCCGCGCTGGTCACAGGCACACCGCATAGAATGCGGTTAAGCACCCAATCCGCCCCATTCAACGCAGGGGAACGGGCACATCCGGGCAATCCGATGACAGGCTTGCTGCGCAGGTCTGCGATGAACAACAGGTTGCCCGGATCCACCGGCATCCCAAAGCGCAGCACCCTGCCACCCGCATGCCGCAGCGCAGAAGGTGCGACATCATGACTGTCAGATGTGGCCGATGCAGTCAGGATGCAGATCATATCGCCCGGGGCGTCTTGGATCGCTTGCGCCAAAGCGGCCACATCATGCGGCACGACGATGCGTTCGGTCAGCGCCGCGCCAAGCGGAGCGACCCGTCCTTCAAGCGCTGCCCGTCCTTTTGGCGCAGGGTCGGTGCCATCGGTCGTCGTCTCTATCAGCGTCACGGTCCCAACCTGCCCCGTCGCCAAAGCCAGCCGCGCATCTGTGGCACATGCGCCATCCACATGGGCTTGCGGCACCGCGTAGGAAATCACCTTGATCGTCGCGACCATGCCGCCCTTTGCCAAGCGGTGATGGGCAGGAACCGTCGCCACAGTAATCATCGGATCAACCGCGTTGAAGGCCGCGATGGCTGCGGGGACCAACTGCACGATGCCTTCGGCCTCAGCATAAACATTCACCCGACCCGTGGCAGCTTTGGTCAGGCGCAAGTTCACCGCAGACGGATCAGGGACAAGCGCATTGGCAAGGGCTGTCGCGGCGGCATCTTCATGCAGATCATCCTTACCCAGCTGCGCAACCGTGATCTGCGCCACACCTGCGGCGTCTAAGGCCGCGATATCCTCTGCCGTGATCGCGGCACCTTTGCTTATCGAAACATCACCAACGCGCACCGCATGCGCCGCAATCGCACCAAGCGCATCCTGCACAGGAACGGGGCCAAACTTCATGAGGCTTTGCGCAAAGTCTGGATCACTTCGGCCATGATGCTCATCGCGATCTCTGCGGGCGCGCGCGCCCCGATATCAAGGCCAACGGGTGCGTGAATGCGGGCGATATCAGCCTGCGCCACCCCCGCTTGTTCCAGCCGCGCCACACGTTTGGCATGGGTGCGGGTCGATCCAAGGCAGCCCAGATAGAAGGCATCCGAGCGCAAAGCCGCAAGGATCGCCGGATCGTCCAGTTTTGGATCATGGGTCAATGTGACAACCGCCGTGCGCGCATCAGGCCTAAGGGCCGCAAGCGCCGCATCCGGCCAATCATCCAAGATCGTCTCCCCCGGAAAGCGGGCCTTGGACCCGAACGCGGCGCGCGGGTCAATCAGGACGGGCGCAAAGCCGCAGGCGCGGGCGGATTGAACCAAAGTCTGGGCAATATGCACAGCCCCGACAATGATCATACGCAACGGTGGGTTATGGACGCCGACAAAGGTCGTGCCGTCCTCTTCAACGCCCGAACGATCAAGGCGAAAGCGGTCGGGATAGCCTTCTGCCGCTGCAACGCGGCGCGCACCTGTCTCTAAATCCGCGACATAAGCGACCGGCTGCTCTGTCGCCAACGCACCCAGCATCTGCGCCGTCAGAACCGGCCCCACAGGTTCAACCAACACCCGGATGCGCCCACCGCAGGCAAGGCCGACCGCGAAGGCTTCATCATCGCTGACACCAAAGTCCAACAGACGGGACTTACCATCGTCCATTGCCTCCAACGCTTCGGTAATCACGGCCCCCTCGACACAGCCACCCGAAACGGACCCGGCCATATTCGCATCAGCATCAATCACCAACCAACTGCCCACAGCGCGCGGGGCCGAGCCCCAGGTTTCCACGACAATCGCCACGGCGACCTTACGCCCCTCTTGATGCCAATCAAGCGCGGTTTGCGGAAGAAGATGATCAGGGGTCATTGGGGTCTTTCAAGGGCGGTAGCGCATGACAACATTGCCATGAGCCGATGCTTTTCACCAGTATCTTCGCGCAGCATCAGGGCTGTCGCCAGCCCCTGCAATGACGCGATATTATGGGCGGCACGCAGGCTGGTCACATGGGGCAGCATCTGCGCGATCCCGGCAGCTTTGGGCGCAAACCCATCAAAGCGCAGCAGCGGATTCAGCCAAATCAACTGGCGTGCGGTCAGGCCAAGGCGGCGCATCTCGGCCCCCAAGTCATGATCCGAGTCACGATCAAGGCCGTCAGTGATCAGCAGAACCACCGCCCCCTGCCCCATGACGCGGCGCGACCAGTTTTTGTTGAAGGCATACAGGCAGCCTGCAATGCGCGTGCCGCCTTCCCAATCCTGCGCCTCGGCCCCGGCAGCCTTAAGCGCGGCATCCACATCGCGGGTGCGCAAATGGCGGGTGACATTGGTGAGGCGGGTGCCAAAGGTGAAGGCATGGACCTGCGCCCAACCTTGCCCTTGGGCTTGCGCCACCGCATGCACAAAATGCAGCATAGCGCGGGAATATTGCGACATGGACCCGGAAATATCACAGAGCACCACAAGGTTGGGATAGCGCATGCGGCGGCGTTTCTTCGCGAAATCCTGCACCTCTCCGCCGGTGCGCATGGCTTTGCGCATTGTAGCACGCCAATCGGGCAATGTGCCGCCACCGCCTTGAGTGCGGCGCGATTGAAGCGGGCGGATCGGCAGGCGCAGCGTGGCAAGGATACGCTTGGCCTGCGCCATCTCTGCGACGCTCATCTGCTCAAAATCCAACGTCTTAAGCCGCTCTTCCCCGCTCGCGGTCTGACTTGCGTCTATGTCAATCTCGGTCTCTTCGCCCGCATCCTTCGGTGGCGCGGGCGACCCGCCATCCAGCAAGGCTTGCGCTGCGCGCTTTTCGCCCGGGTCCGCTGCGCGATCTTCCTGCACGCCGCGCACCGCCGGGGTCAGGAAAGACATCATATGTTCAAGGTATTGCGGATCGCGCCAATAAAGCCGGAAGATTTGTGCAAAGATCAGGCGGTCTTGGGGTTTGGTGACAAAGCAGGCGTGGAGCGTCCAGTAGAAATCCGGCTTCTGGCTGAAACCGGCGGCAGCGACGGCGCGAATTGCATCCTGCACGGTTCCCGGCCCAATCGGCAGACCAGCACGGCGCAAGGCCCGCGCGAAATGGGTAATGTTTTGGGCCAGCTTGGGGTGGTCCGGCAGATCAAGCGGGGGGAGCTGCATGGCTAGCCTTGACTGGGGGCTTCGCACCCCCAGACCCCCAGCGCCATATTTTCATTCAAAAGAAGCATCAGGCGGGCAGTGACTGGCGGGCTTCATCGAGGATTTGTTTGGCGCGCGTGCCTTGGAGTTTCTGGATGTCGTCTTGGTATTTCAGGATCGCACCCAGCGTGTCTGATATGACTTCGGGCGACAGATCAATCACATCCAGCGCAAGCAGGCATTTGGCCCAGTCGATGGTTTCAGCGACACCGGGGTTTTTGAACAGGTCTTCTTCGCGCAGGCGTTGGACAAAGGCCACAACCTCGCGCGAAAGTTTGCCCGCAGCCTCAGGCGCGCGCGCCTGCAGAATTTCGATTTCACGATCAAAGGTCGGATAATCAACCCAATGATAAAGACACCGCCGTTTCAACGCATCATGCACTTCGCGGGTGCGGTTAGATGTCAGGATCACGATGGGCGGGCTAGGTGCTTTGATTGTACCACGTTCGGGGATTGTGACTTGGAAGTCTGACAGGGCCTCCAACAGGAAAGCCTCGAACGGCGCATCCGTGCGGTCAAGTTCGTCGATCAGCAGCACCGGCGCGCCGCCGGGCTGGGGCTGCATGGCTTGCAGCAAAGGGCGCGCAATCAGATAGTCGTCGCTGAACAGGTCCGCCTTGTCGATGGCCCCCTCGCCTGCGCGGATGGCGATCATTTGGGCGGCGAAATTCCATTCATAAACGGCTGAGGCCGCATCAAGACCTTCGTAACATTGCAACCGGATCAACGCGCGACCAAGCGCCTTGGACAGGGCTTTTGCGATCTCGGTTTTGCCTGTCCCCGCCTCGCCTTCCAGAAAAATCGGGCGGCCAAGTTTCAGGCCCAGAAAGACCACCGTTGCCAGCGGGCGGTCGCAAATATAATCCGCGCGCGCGAGTGCTGCCTGCACCTCATCAATCGAATTGAACGCCATGACCCATCCCTTTTGCCTGCCCTCAAGGTGCATTTGGCGCGCCTTGCGTCAAGGCAATGATTGTGTCGAAACGCATCAACGCCTATTATGTTGATGAACAAAGGGATGGTATCACATGAATCAGGAAGCCCCGATCAAGCCTGCCGGTTTCGGCCCGGACCTTGGTCCGTTTGAATGGGCCGACGCGCTGCGCCTTGAAGACCAGCTGTCCGAGGATGAGCGGATGCTGCGCGACGCCGCCCATGAATTTGCGCAATCTACGCTGCAACCGGGTGTGACGGAGGCCTACCGCGAGGCCACCACTGCGCCCGAGATTTTCAAGAAGATGGGCGATGCCGGGCTGCTTGGCCTGACGATCCCGGAAGAATACGGCGGATTAGGCGCGAATTATGTGACCTACGGCCTTGTTGCGCGTGAAATTGAGCGGGTGGATTCGGGCTATCGGTCGATGATGTCGGTGCAATCGTCCCTTGTGATGTACCCGATCCATGCCTACGGATCCGAAGAACAGCGTCAGAAATATCTGCCGGGGCTTGCATCCGGTGATCTGATTGGCTGCTTCGGGCTGACCGAACCTGATGCGGGATCAGACCCGGCTGGGATGAAGACCATCGCCAAGAAGACGGCGACGGGCTATGCGCTGACGGGCGCCAAGATGTGGATTTCCAATGCGCCGATTGCGGATGTTTTCGTGGTCTGGGCCAAGTCCGAGGCGCATGACTGCAAAATCCGCGGCTTTGTGCTTGAAAAGGGCATGAATGGTCTGTCAGCGCCAAAAATCGGCGGCAAACTGTCCTTGCGCGCCTCGATCACAGGCGAGATTGTGATGGACGGCGTAGAGGTGGGCGAGGATGCGCTGCTTCCAGGTGTGCAGGGCCTCAAAGGGCCGTTTGGCTGTCTGAACCGGGCACGTTATGGCATCTCATGGGGGGTGATGGGCGCGGCAGAGGCGTGCTGGCACGCGGCGCGCCAATATGGCCTTGATCGCAAACAATTCGGCAAGCCCCTCGCACAGACGCAGCTTTTCCAAAAGAAGCTGGCCGATATGCAGACCGAGATTTCGCTGGGGCTGCAGGGCGCGCTCCAAGTGGGCCGCCTGATGGACCTTGGCAAAGCCGCCCCCGAAATGATCAGCTTGATGAAGCGGAACAACTGCGGCAAGGCGCTTGATATTGCGCGACACGCCCGTGACATGCACGGGGGCAACGGGATTTCCGAAGACTTCGGGGTCATGCGCCACATGGTCAATCTTGAAACCGTCAACACATACGAAGGCACCCACGATGTGCACGCTTTGATCCTGGGTCGGGCGCAAACGGGATTGCAGGCGTTCTTTTGACGACCTATCACCTTGAAAGTGGCGCGCGACGCGCCCAAAATTGCCGCAAAGAGGCGGCAGAACGGAAAAAGTTGTTAAGTAACCGTATGTTCGCGGAGAGCAGTCATGAGTAAACACGCACTTGCCTTTGAGGCAAACCTATCACGCTTGGCCGCCCCCGCATGGGAAGAGCAGCTTGAAGCCATCGGCGAAGAGCATGGCTATTTTGAGCCATTGGGCCCCGATCACATGGTTGTCTTTCTGGACGCCGGCCCGAAACTTTTCGTGACCTTTGAAATTGCCGTCGACATCCGCAAGCAAAAGGCAGATGGCGCGCCCCTTGGGTTCCGCTTTGCCCAGGAAGATGGCTGGTCGACCCTGTCGATCATTGCGCGTGATGAAAGCTGGTTCCGCGATCCCGCGATCTATGGCTATATCGACCGGCTGGTTGATGACGGGTTCTTTGAGGACTTTGACAAAGTCGTCTTCCACGGCGCGCATAGCGGCGGATATGCAGCGGCGGCCTTTAGTGTGGCCGCACCCGGATGTACGGTCTTTGTGACCAGCCCGCAGGCGACGCTTGATCCACGTATCGCTGGATTTGACGGACGTTATCTGGAACAGCGGCGCACGGATTTCTCAAGCCGCTATGGCTATGCGCCGGATATGATTGATGCGACGGACCACACATTCATCGCCTTTGACCCATCCCAACGCTTTGATGCGATCCATGCGGCTTTGTTTACACGCTCTAACGTGACCAAACTGCGCTGCCCGAACATGGGGGCGCGGCTGGATGGCAAGTTTGATGCGATGGGGATCGGGGATGATCTGCTGCGCGCGGTGATGGATGGGCGGCTTGACCGGCTTTACTTTGCCAAAAAGCTGCGGGCGCGGCGGACCCAAAAGGGGTATCTACGCGCCCTCTATAAGAAGGCCTTCCAGACGGGCCACCCGGTACTGGCAGCCAACGCTTGCGTCTATGGCTTGCGGCTGGGGGATGATCCGTTCTTTGAAGACCGCCTGCGCGAGTTGGCGGTCGAGGGCGCGCGCCCGACAGCCAAGCTGATCCGCGAAGCTGCCGAGTAGAGGCGCGGGGCGAATGCCCTAGTCAGGCTTTCCGTCCACAGCCTTTTTGACGATTGTCACAAGGCGGGTTGCAAAATAACCAAGTGTCACGCCCACTGCGACGCCAAGGATGCTGCCGCTTCCAAACAGCGCCGAAAGCAAGGCCACAGCGATCAAAACGGCCAGTAATGCGATGATGCGGGCTTCGCCCACTTCCACGGGCATGAACTTGCGCAGTTGGTCTGATACGGTTTGACCAACTGGATCTTCCAGCATCGGCACAAGCACGCCGCCTCCGACTGCGATGATAAATCCTAACATTCTTCGTCCCTTCCCAAAATTGGCTATTGATCTGCATTATGCGATCCACGCCCGTCGGCGCAAGGGGGAGGAATACACCCTATGGTCACCGCGAATATTTGGGCGTAAACGGGGGCCATGGCTGATCGAAACATGACCGAACTTACCCTGCGCCGCCCTGATGACTGGCACTTGCACCTGCGTGACGGGGCGATGCTGGAAGCTGTGCTACCCGAAACCGCCCGCCACTTTGGCCGCGCGATCATCATGCCGAACCTTGTACCGCCTGTTGTGACAGGTGCAGAGGCCGCGGCCTATCGGGATCGCATTCTGGCGGCCTTGCCAAAGGGTGCAGATTTCAAACCGCTGATGACGCTTTATCTGACCGAGGACACGGACCCCGCAGATGTGGCTGCCGCCCATGCGGCTGGAATCGCGACCGCCGTGAAGCTTTACCCGGCAGGTGCGACCACCAATTCACAATCCGGCGTGCGCGACTTTGAAAAAGTGCGCCCCGTGCTTGAGATGATGGCCGAGATTGGGATGCCTCTGTGTGTGCACGGTGAGGTCACGCATGCAGACGTCGATATCTTTGATCGCGAAGCGGTGTTTATCGACAAGGTTCTGAAACCGATCCGCAAGAAGACCCCGGATTTAAAAGTGGTGATGGAACATATCACGACCGAGGATGCGGTGGATTATGTGCGCGACAATCACAAGAACCTTGCCGCAACGATCACGACGCACCACCTGATCATCAACCGAAATCACATCCTTGCCGGCGGGATTCGCCCCCATTATTATTGCCTGCCCGTGGCCAAACGCGAAAAGCATCGCGTGGCTTTGGTGGCCGCCGCGATATCTGGGGACAAGCGGTTTTTCTTGGGCACGGATAGCGCGCCGCATCTGGACCCTTTGAAGCTGCAAGCCTGCGGCTGTGCTGGGATTTTCTCGGCGACGAACACCATGTCTTGTCTGGCCGAAGTGTTTGATGCCGCAGGTGCCCTGCGCAAGCTGGAAAGCTTTACTTCGCTCAATGGCCCAAAGTTCTATGGGCTGCCCGCCAATGAGGCGACCATCACCCTGCGTAAAGGTGATCCTGTGGACTATCCGGCAGCGATTGAAACCGCTGATGGACCCGTGACAATGTTTGACCCCGGCTTTCCACTGCATTGGCATGTTGAAACGTAAACGATTTTTCTGCGAAAAATCTTTGCCTCCGGCGGCCATATTTGAATTCAAAAGAAACAACAGGACAGCACAATGATCCCTTCCTCCTTCCCCAGCAAAGACGAAATTGCCCGCCTGTCTGCGGGGATGCTGCTTGAGATTGGGGCGATTTCGTTCAACGCAACCGAGCCATTCACCCATGCCTCTGGCAAGAAGGCCCCGACTTATGTCGATTGTCGCAAGCTGATTTCATACCCGCGTATCCGCAGCACCCTGATGGATTTTCTGACTGTCACCATCATGCGCGAAGCGGGGTTTGAGGCCTTTGATAATATCGCCGGTGGTGAAACCGCAGGCATCCCGTTCTCGGCCCTTGTGGCCGAGCGGATGGCGTTGCCCATGACATATGTGCGCAAAAAGCCAAAAGGTTACGGCAAGAACGCCCGGATTGAAGGTGTCATGACCGAAGGCCAGCGTGTGTTGTTGGTTGAGGATTTGACGACGGATGGTGGTTCGAAGCTGTCGTTTGTGGACGCGATCCGCGAAACGGGGGCGACTTGTAACGCCACAGCGGTGATCTTTTATTATGGGATCTTTGAAGGCGTCGAGAAGACCCTTGCCGATCACGGCGTGCAGCTTTTGTCGCTTTGTACATGGTGGGATGTCCTGGCCGAGGCCAAGGCGCGCAAGGCTTATGATACACAAACCCTTGAAACTGTTGAAGCCTATCTGCGCGACCCTGCAGGCTGGACCCCAGCCTGAAAAAACTTATCCACGGGGGTGTGGGCAACACCTTCGCAGAATCGGTTACTTGTGATAGATGTAGCCCATTGCGATCATTTGATCGCTACATCTGGGTGGCTTGGACTTATCCCCAATTCACCCACAGCGTTTTACCCGGATTATCCCGGAACATACGCAGATAGCCCTGAAAGCGAGACTTGTATAGGCAAGCGGCAGGGCAAATGGGGACTGGCAGATGAACGAGATCACAACATTTAATGCAACAGGTGTTGAGACGGCAGAAGCCGACACGATGCCCCATTCCATCGAGGCTGAGCAGCAGCTTCTGGGTGCGATCCTGACGAATAACGACATCTATGATCGCGTGGCCAGCATCATCGGGCCGCAGCATTTTTACGACCCCGTCCATGCGCGCATCTATGAAACCGCAGCCAACCGGATTGCGAAGAACGCGCTTGCCAGCCCTGTCACTTTGAAAGCCTTCTTGGAGGATGACGAGGGCCTGAAGGAACTTGGCGGCCCTGCCTATCTGGCCCGTCTGGCGGGTGCTGCGATTTCGGCCTTTGCCGCGCGCGATTATGCCCAGATGATCTATGACCTTGCGATCCGGCGTGAATTGATTGGTCTGGGCGAAACTGTCGCTGCGAAAGCCCGCAAAGTGGATGTGGACTCTGAGCCGAAAGAACAAATCGTCGAGGCCGAACAAGAGCTTTACAAACTGGCCGAGCAAGGCACATCAGAAAGCGGTTTTCAAAGCTTCCTGCGCGCCGTCACCGATGCCGTGAATGTCGCCAATGCGGCCTATCAGCGCGATGGCGAATTGTCAGGTGTATCAACCGGCCTTGACGATCTGGATAAGTGGTTGGGGGGATTGCATAAATCCGACCTCATCATCCTTGCTGGTCGCCCATCAATGGGCAAAACATCGCTGGCCACCAACATCGCGTTTAACGTGGCCAAAGCCTATAAGAAGGGCGTGAAACCCGATGGAACCGAAGGCGCTGTGAACGGCGGCGTTGTGGGGTTCTATTCGCTGGAAATGTCCGCCGAGCAGTTGGCGTCTCGGATCCTGTCCGAGGCGTCAGAAATTCCGTCGACCCAGATCCGATCGGGCGACATGACCGAGCCGGAGTTCCGCCGCTTTGTGGATGCGGCCAAAAGCCTTGAGGCTTGTCCGCTGTTCATCGACGACACGCCCGCCCTGCCGATCAGCCAACTGGCCGCCCGCGCGCGGCGTTTGAAGCGCACCCATGGGCTGGATGTGCTGATGGTCGACTATTTGCAGCTGGTCCGGGGCACCGGCAAATCCGAAAACCGGGTGAACGAGATTTCCGAGATTACGATGGGCCTGAAGGCTATCGCGAAGGAATTGAACATCCCGGTGATTGCCCTGTCGCAGTTGTCGCGTCAGGTTGAGAACCGGGAAGATAAGCGCCCGCAGCTGTCTGACTTGCGGGAATCAGGCTCGATTGAGCAGGATGCGGATGTCGTGATGTTTGTGTACCGCGAGGAATACTACAAAGAACGCGAGAAGCCCGGCGATCATGAGATGGAAAAGATGGCCGCGTGGCAGGAAGAGATGGCGCGTTTGCACGGCAAGGCCGAGGTTGTCATCGGCAAGGCGCGGCACGGCCCAATTGGGCATGTGGAACTGTCGTTTGAGGGCAAGTTCACGCGCTTTGGGAATTTGGTGAAGCCTTGGCAGCAGGATGCTGCGGGCGAGCGGGAGTTTTAGCGGCAAAAGCAAAGCTTTTGTCCGCAGTGCGCGGCAGCGATTTTTGCCCCGCAAAAACGCGAGAGCGGCACTCCGTTGGTTAGCTGGGCACCGGCATTTCGCTGCGAAAATGCGCGAGGTTTGCATTCCCGCGCCACGCACCCCGGACGTGATCCGGGGTCTTGCCATGTCACCCCATAGCGCCGGTTGTAACCGAGGTCCCGGATCAAGTCCGGGACGAAACTGGCCTTTTCGCGCGCGAAAAGATGCTGGGATGTGTTTGTTTTCAATGTCAAATTGCGGATTGACGCGGGGTTCGGTGGGTTCACTTATTGTAAGAACCAATCTGCTGCGTCCAACGCAATTTTTGGACCAGCATCATAGAACCAATGTCCATGGTCCTGAAGCGTGACCAATTCAGTAGGGTAGCCAACTTCGGCGAGGCGCGTGGCGGCATGACTAATGTAGGGAACCGGGAAGAGTGGATCATTGTCACCGATGTAAATCCGAAACGGCGTCGGCTTGAGCGCGGCTTTAATGCGGTCCGGCGCGGGTCCACCAGCATGCAGAGCCACCGCAGTAAAATTTGGGGTGTCGCCTTCGACCAAGGTTAGCGCGTGAACTGCCCCGGCAGAATGCCCAAAGAGAAACCATGTTTCAGGGGTCACATTTAGCGTGGTCGCAACTTCAACTAACAGGTTTCCAAGAAACCAAGCGCCGTCCTTGATCGATGACCACCCTGCCTCTTCCCGTGAATCGGGTGCGATCAAAACAAGCCCATGGGTTTCCGCCGCTTCTTGCCACATGTCGATCATCGAGGCTCCATTACGCCCGGACCCGTGCAATAGGATGACAGCTTGTGTGGGCTGCTTGATGTTCTCGGGCACATAACTGTGCCAACGCCGCGTATGCCCGAGGAACTTAAATCGATGGACGGCGAAGGTATCCACCGGTGCAGTGTAACTTTGCGAGCGCGTATCTGGTTTGATGCGCTTATCCGTGCTTGTAAATACCGCTTCGGGCAGCGGCGCAATCCATGCCTTCACATCCGCGCGAACCATCCAGCCTAAGGCGAGGATGAATCCAAACAGAATAAACAGTGTAAATTTTCTGCGCATACGACAAGTTTCCGTTCGTTGCTATCATATCTAATGCTTATTCGTGGCATCCGCATGACCAAAGGCGCGCTTTATTTGCTCTTCCTTGGTTGGCCCCCTATCTTCGTCCCAAAGGGGATGCCGATGACACAAGAACCACTCTCCCGCACCGAAGCCCGCAATGTGCGCAACGCCCATGAGTTGGAGACCAACCTTGGTTGGCTCGACACCATCACGGGCACCGCTTTGGGCGTTTTGGCTGTGGCCTCGGGGATTTATACATATCTCGGCGTGTCCTCATTGCTGGATGACAACGGCGCTTTGTCGGTCTTTGCCGCCCTTGCCTATTCGGTCGCGGTGTCCGTCGGCATTTTCGTGTTCTGGTCCTACATGATGAAGCTGCTGCCCGTGGTGCGCACTGCCGCGTCCCGCATCGGGTTATTTATTGCCATGGTTCTGGGTTCGGCCGCCATCATCGCCATGTCCTCATGGCTGAACGCCGCCGCCCTTGCCGGGGCCGCCGCCGTGGAACAGCATTTGGCCGAGACCGTGCAGAATTATCAGGCCGCACTTGAACGTGCTGATGAGATTACCCAATCAAGTCAGTCCCTTGTGCTGGATGTGGCCCGCACCCGGCAGTCTTTCCAAGACCTCGCTGAGCAAGAGGCCACGGGCCAATTGTCGGGCTTTGCAGGGCAAGGTGCTGTGTTTCGCCTGTTGCGCCAGAAGACAGATGAGCTGGCAGCACTTGAACAACAGATCGCGGCCCAGCAGCCCCGGGTTGAGGCGGCCTTTGCAGAAGGCAACGCCATCCTGTCACGCATGCGCGCTTTGACCGTAGAACAGGGCCCGGTTGAGGCGCGTTCGGTTCTGTTTTCAGAGGAAGCTGTGCGATTGGCCAATGTCATCACCCAGTTGCGCCAATTGTCGGTGGCCCCGCTGGTGGACCGGGCGGCGAATGATCTGAAGAACTCGGTTGTCTTGCCCCAGTTGGACGGGGCCAATCAGGATACCCGTGCAGGCCAGCAGGCGACGATTGATTCTGTCATGTTAGTCCTTGGGCAACGCGCCGATGGCTTGGCTGATGCCGCAAGCGCTGTTCTGGCGATGGAGCCGCCGCAGGATACGACCTATACCCCGCTGTCCTCTGCCGATGCTGTCATCAAATATGCTGCAAATTTCGTACCCTCTTGGGCCGGGGCCATCGCGATTGATTTGCTGCCTGCCGTGTTGGTGCTGATCGTCACAATCACCCAAGCCGCCATTCGCGCAGGCCGCGAAGGGGCTGCGACCGAGGATTTGCTGACCTTGGCCGAACTGCGCGCCGCTGTTGGTGCGATCCGCGAGATGGAACATTCCCTTGATCGCGCCCCGAACGCGCCTGTCCCTTTGAAAGAGGTGGATCGAAAGCACCCTGCTGAATGAGCGCGCGCAGCTACGATACGGGGCGAATCTTACGCTGGGTCTTTGGGGTGCAACTGGTGTTTGCTGCGGTTTTGCTGGGATCAGACCTGCTGCGCGTTTTGCCCCAGATCGCCTTCCCCTCGACCGCCCCTGATATCACCCAGCCCCTTGGCCCCGGTGATCAGACCCGCCGCTTTCGCCCCCAAGATATCACCCCGCGCCAAGCCCGCCCCGGATCGCGCCCCATTCCTGTGACCGATGATATGCCGTCACGGTTGTTATTTGAATTTGTGCGCTGGCAGGGTCAGCCGACCGTCACAATCCCGGGCCAGAATGCGCCGGGGGATGCGGGGCGGTTCGCGGACTTCATGCAAACGGTGGCCGAACCTGCGACCCAAGCCTTTCTGAACAGCCCCGGCGGGTCGGTGTCGGATGCTTTGGCCATCGGGCGCGAGTTGCGTCGTTTCGAGGTGAATACCGCGATGACCGGCAGTGATATTTGCCTATCCGCCTGTCCCTACATCCTTGCCGGTGGTGTCAAGCGCACGGTCGAGGATGGCGCTTTGGTCGGCGTGCATCAGCATTACTTTGGCGAAAACACAGCCCTTCCCGCCTTTCTGGCCGTCGAAGACATCCAGCGCGGCCAAGGTGATGTGATGGTCTACCTTGCCGAAATGGACATTGATCCGCTGGTCATGCAGCACGCGCTTGTCACCCCACCCGATGAAATCTACCTGCTGACGGCTGAAGAACTGACACGCTATCAACTGACGACACCGCCAGAATAACGCAGGTCTTGCCGTTTTTGTGTCCAATGACCTCCGCCGGAGGCATCCGCATGCACAAACCCCGCCGCGCCCGCCAACAAAGCACCGGGATTGCAACCCGTTTCATCCCCTGTCAAAACGCATCTCATGAGTACTGGACACCTGACGATTGATCTTGATGCCGTGGTCGCCAATTGGCGGGCCTTGGATCACTACACCGATTGCGCCACCGCCGCTGTGGTCAAGGCCGATGGCTATGGCCTTGGCGCGGGCCGCGTGGCCAAGGCTTTGGCGCAGGTCGGCGTGCGCCAATTCTTTGTGGCTGTTGCCGAAGAGGGGGCCGCCATCCGTCAGGCCCTTGGCCCTGGACCCCAGATCAGCGTCTTTTCGGGCCATATGCGCGGCGACACGGATATGATCGGCGATCTTGATCTGACCCCGATGCTGAATTCCATCGAACAGATTACCCGACACTTTGACGCCCTGCCCGGCCATTCCTTTGGTCTGCAGCTGGATACAGGCATGAACCGTCTGGGGATGGAATGGGATGAATGGGCCGCGATTGCCCAGACCGCGTTGGCCCAAAAACCCACATTGGTCATGAGTCATCTGGCCTGCGCCGATGAAGCCGATCACCCGATGAATGCCTATCAACTGGACGTCTTTCACCAAATGACTGACGGCATCACCACGCCGCGTTCTTTGGCCGCAACCGGGGGCATTTTGCTGGGCAAAGACTATCACTTTGACCTGACCCGCCCCGGCATCGGCCTTTATGGCGGAGAACCGTTTGGCACCGCCCAGAAAGTCGTCCGCATGGACCTGCCTGTGATCCAGATCCGTCAGTTGGATGAAGGCGAGGTCGTGGGCTATGGCAATTCATGGCAATGCAAGCGGCCCAGCGATATTGCGACCGTGTCGGCGGGCTATGCCGATGGATTGATCCGCGCCATGTCAGACAAAGCGACCTTGTGGTTTGAAGACACGCCCTGCCCTGTCGTGGGTCGGGTGTCGATGGATTTGATCACGGTGGATGTGACCGACCTGAAAGAAACGCCTCATGCGCTGACAATGCTGGGCCCGCACCAGACGGTTGATGATCTCGCGCGCGCGGCGGGCACGATTGGGTATGAAATCCTCACGTCGCTTGGGCCCCGCTATACCCGGCGTTATCAAACCAGATGATGCGTTTTCTGGCCGCCATGGGTGCTGCCACTTTGGCGATGCTTGCGGCCGTGGGCCGTGTTGCGATGTTCACGGGTGAAACCCTGACCCATCTTATGCGCGGCCCGTTTTATGGGCGTGCTTTTGGCAGTGCCCTGATGCAAATCGGCTATTTTTCCTTACCTGTCGTTGGCCTGACCGCGCTTTTCACCGGTGGGGCGCTTGCCTTGCAAATCTATGCAGGCGGCGCGCGCTTTTCGGCTGAAGCCGTTGTACCCCAGATCGTCGCTATTGGGATGGTGCGCGAACTTGGCCCCGTCCTTGTGGGGTTGATGGTGGCGGCGCGCGTCACCTCATCCATTGCCGCCGAAATTGCGACGATGAAAGTGACCGAACAGATTGATGCGCTGATCACACTCTCGACCCATCCAATGAAGTACCTGACCCTGCCCCGCGTGCTGGCCGCGACTTTGGTTGTGCCTTTGCTGGTCGCCGTCGGCGACACCATCGGCATTCTGGGTGGCTACATCATCGGGACCGAGCGGTTGGGATTTAATCCGGCCAGCTATTTGCAAAATACCGTCGATTTCCTTGAACTGCGCGATCTTGTGTCGTCCCTTGTGAAAGGTGCTGTCTTTGGCTTCATTGCTGCAGTGATAGGCTGTTATTATGGCATGCGTGCCCCCAAGGGGGCGGCGGGCGTGGGGGCTGCCACAAAGGGTGCGGTGGTCGCCGCATCCGTCTTGATCCTTGCTGCGAACTTCATCCTGACCGAGGCGTTCTTTGCGGCATGATCAGTGTACGGGATCTTCACAAAGCTTTTGATGGCGCGCCCGTGCTGAACGGTGTCAGCTTTGATGTGGCCAAGGGTGAAAGCCTTGTGGTCATCGGTGGGTCTGGTGCGGGCAAGTCTGTTCTGCTGCGCTGCATTCTTGGGCTGGAACGCTTGGATGCAGGTTCGATCAGGGTGGATGGTACCCCGGGGATTGATCTGGGGCGTGTGGGGATGTTGTTCCAAGGGGCTGCGTTGTTTGACAGCCTGCCTGTATGGGAAAATGTTGCGTTTCGGATTTTGCAGGGGCCGCTGTCCCGCATGCAGTCCAAAGAACGCGCAGTTGAAACCTTGCGCCGCGTCGGGCTTTCGCCAGATGTGGCGGATAAATACCCGGCAGAATTATCAGGGGGGATGCGCAAGCGGGTGGGCTTGGCCCGCGCGATTGCAGATGATCCCGATATCATTTTCTTTGATGAGCCGACGACGGGGCTTGATCCGATCAAAGCCCGCGTGATCAACGATCTGATCCGCGAGGTTGTGGCGCAGATGGGGGCGACAACGATCACGATTACCCATGATATGTCTTCGGTCCATGCGATTGCGGACCGGGTCGCGATGCTGCACGCAGGGCGCGTGCAATGGATCGGCGCGCGCGCGGCGATGGCAGGCGCGGATGATCCCTACTTGCAGCAGTTCATTGCGGGGGCCACGGACGGGCCGATTCCGACGCTGCGGTAATGATTCGCACCCTTTTCAGTGCGATTGGGTCCCATTTCGGGGTATATCTGGCAAGATTACGGCAGAGTGTTGCAAGAACGCAGTGGCAGAGGCTGTGCGACGATGCGCATGTGGAAACAGGCCTATATCCTGTGGTTCCGCCATTGCAGACCACAGCCAATTGCGGCCAATTCGGGGCAAGAACGAAATGAACTGTTGCAATTAAAGCAACGGTTTTAGCTTCTACCTCTGATTGTTAAAGGTTTGGTTAACAGTAAGCGCCCTAGGTCCATTTTCTCCCATAGACGCAGGCAGTTAATCGCTTATCCTAAAGTTAATTCAAGATTGGCAGCTAAAGGGATTGCGGCCCGTGACATCTGTAAATGTATTTCAATCGACTGGCCGTGCGTTTCACGGCGTGGCTTTATTTTTGGTGGCCTGCATCGGAATGGCCGCGATTTTCTACACGATTTCAAGCGCGCTTGGCTATTCCCCGTGGCTGACCCTCCCGCTGACATTTGGTGAGGTGACATACCCCGCCGCAGGCATGTGGTTACAGGTTGGCGTCACGATTGTTTTGGGCGCTTGGGCGTTTTTCCTGCCAACGAATGCGCGCATTGTGGCCCTTGAAAACAGCCACCGTAGGTTTGAATTGTCGATGGACGACGTCGCCCGCGCCTATCACCTGTGTCACACGGCTGATCGCGCCGGGGTGTTCACCATGTCATCTGAATTTGATCAGGTCCGCGAGCGTTTGGCGTACCTGCGCGATCATCCTGATCTGGAGCGTCTTGAAAGCGGTGTTCTGGAAGTTGCGGCGCAGATGAGCCAGCAATCGCGTCATCTGGCGGACGTCTATTCGGATGAAAAGGTCGAACGCGCCAAAGCCTTTCTGAAACAGCGCCAGGAAGAGGCCGAGACCCAGCAGGCCCGCATCGTCGAAGCGTTGCACCATTGTCAGGAAATCCGCACATGGGCGCAGCAGGTCGATCTGGAAGAAAGCATTGTGGCAAGCCAACTGTCCCAGCTGGACGAAAAGCTGCAAGCCGCCCTGCCAGAACTTGGCTATACACTTGATGTGGAAGAGGTGGATGACAACAACGTCTTCATCTTGCCCAAGCAGCCCGCAGCAGAATAACCCCTTGCCCCCAGAGGCTTGCCTTCCCATGTTCAACTGAACGAAGGGACCGGCCATGCTGAATATCTTACGCTTTGCTAATCTGGCGCTGCTGGTGTTGTTTCCGATTGCATGGTTCGCGCCTTTGATGCGCGCGGGACTGTCATCGATCTTTGGCTTGGATGAAATCAGCGTGATTTCAGGGCTGCAATCTTTGTGGAAGACGGATGTGTTTCTGGCCCTGATGGTGACCGTGTTTGCGCTGTTTGCCCCCTATTTCAAAACGATTGGGCTGGCGCTGATCCATTTCAACCTGCTCAAACGCAAGACGCTGCCGGTGCTGTCGTGGCTTGGGAAACTGGCAATGGCCGATATCTTTCTGATTGCGCTTTATATTGTCGTTGCAAAAGGCGTGGGCATTGGCACGGTCGAGACGGCGTGGGGGATTTATTTCTTTACGGCCTGCATTCTGGCGTCCATCGTCATTTCGACGCTGACGGCGAAAGCCCAAAGCACCCCGGCCCCACTTTCTGCCGAATGAAAATATGGCCGCCGGAGGCAAAAATTTCTGGAAATTTTTTCCCGACACAATTTTTCTAGAAAAATTGCGCCATTGCAGATGTTCTTGTTTTGGTCCAGAAAGCCGGTATGGCCAAGGATCTTACGTTCACCTGCTCTGAATGCGCCGCCAAGACCAGCAAATGGTCGGGGCGTTGTGACGCTTGCGGGGCATGGAATACGATTCAGGAAGACAAGGCCCTGTCATCTGGCCCCAAGAAGAAAACACTTGGAGGCATGCGTGGCAATCAAATACCGCTGACCGATCTTGCCACACAAGAAAAAGAACCGCCGCGCACCATGTCGGGTGTCGGCGAATTGGACCGTGTTTTGGGCGGTGGTCTGACCAAAGCTTCCGCCATTCTGGTCGGCGGCGATCCCGGCATCGGGAAATCGACGCTGCTGTTGCAGGCCGCCGCCCGCTTTGCCCGTAATGGGCTGAAGGTGATCTATATCACCGGTGAGGAATCAAATTCCCAAGTGCAGATGCGCGCCCGTCGCCTTGGACTAACCGAAAGCCCCGTGCGCCTTGCCGCTGAAACCAATCTGCGCGATATTCTCACCACGCTGGATACGGAAAAGCCTGATCTGGTGGTGATTGATTCCATTCAGACCATGTGGGCCGACAATGTGGAAAGCGCGCCGGGAAGCGTGTCGCAAGTGCGCTCTTCCGCCCATGAGCTGACGACCTTTGCCAAGCGCAACGGCATGTCTGTTGTGCTGGTCGGCCATGTCACCAAGGAAGGCGCCATCGCGGGCCCCCGCGTCGTCGAACATATGGTCGATACCGTCCTTTATTTCGAAGGCGAGCGGGGGCATCAGTTCCGAATCCTGCGCTCCGTCAAAAACCGCTTTGGTCCTGCGGACGAAATTGGCGTCTTTGAAATGACCGGCAAAGGGCTGGCCGAGGTCAAGAATCCATCGGCCCTGTTTCTATCCGAGCGTGGCACCCCTGCCCCCGGTTCCGTCGTCTTTGCAGGCATCGAAGGGTCGCGTCCGGTACTGTGTGAGATTCAGGCTCTTGTGGCCCCTTCGCCACACAGCCAACCCCGCCGCAGCGTGGTGGGATGGGATGGTGCGCGCCTGTCAATGATCCTTGCGGTGCTTGAATCCCGCTGCGGTGTTCCTTTCGCTGGTTTGGACGTTTATTTGAATGTTGCCGGGGGGTTACGCATTTCTGAACCCGGTGCGGATCTGGCTGTTGCCGCAGCTTTGGTCAGCGCCCGCGAGGATGCCGCACTCCCCCGTGAGGCCTGTGTTTTCGGTGAAATCTCACTTTCGGGCGCGCTGCGACCTGTGGCTCAGACCGAAAATAGATTGAAAGAAGCCCAAAAACTTGGTTTTACCTCTGCCATAACGCCACATCAGCAAAAACCAGTGGCGGTTTCCGGATTGACCCTGCGCAGCGCGCATGATCTGGCCGGGTTCGTAGAAGACGTGTTTGGGGCGCGTGACTAGGCAGGAGTAAGAAATATGGCTGATTTTACCATCATCGACGGTGTCGTCGCCGCCATCATCGTGATCTCGGCCCTTTTGGCCTATTCGCGGGGGTTCGTGCGCGAAGCCATGGCGATTGTCGGCTGGATTGGCGCCACGATCCTTGCATTTATCTTTGCCGATCAGGTCAAACCCCTGATCAAGCAAATCCCCGTTTTGGGTGATTTCATCGGAGATAGCTGTGAACTATCGGTGATTGCCGCCTTCGCTGCGGTTTTCGCGGTAGCCTTGGTCGTGGTGTCGATCTTCACCCCGCTTTTTTCCACGATCGTCCAACGCTCGGCCCTTGGTGGCCTTGATCAAGCCTTTGGGTTCCTGTTCGGCGTTGCCCGCGGCATCCTGTTGGTCGCCGTGGCCTTCTTTGTTTATGAAACGGTCCTGTCCACGCAAGAGATTGCAATGGTCAAAGACAGCCGCTCTGCTGCGATCTTCAGCCAGATGACCGGCCAGATCGAAGGCCGCGATCCCGAAGCGACATTGGGCTGGATCACAACACAGTACGAACAGCTTGTCGGTGACTGTGGTGCCCCTGCAGAAGACGTGACACCAGAGGCCCCAGCGAGCGAGTAAATTTACCACGCTGGTACAAAATAGCCCGTCACCCTAGGTGGCGGGTTTTTTCATTGTATCGACTTCGTGACACCCCCGTCTATCTCCGTTAAGAAATCTCCATCTGCTGTATGGATTCGGAGCTGACCACGTGTCCCACCTTATGCCGCCTGCCCACCCGTTCGATGATGACAAGTTGAAAGAGGAATGCGGCGTGTTCGGCGTTGTCGGTGTGTCAGCCGCAGCCAACTTCATCGCCCTTGGTCTTCATGCCCTGCAACATCGCGGCCAAGAGGCCGGTGGCATCGTCACCCATGACCCTGAACAGGGGTTCTGTCAGGCTCGCCGCATGGGCCTTGTTCGGGATAATTTCACATCGGCCAAGATGATGGAACAACTGCCCGGTGGCGTTGGCATCGGCCATGTACGCTATTCCACCGCTGGCAACAAAGGCGGCACCGCGATCCGCGACGTGCAGCCGTTCTTTGGCGAATTCTCGATGGGCGGCGCGGCCATTGCACACAACGGCAATATCACCAACGCCATGTCCCTGCGCCGCGAACTGATCGAGCGTGGTTCGATTTTTCAGTCCACATCCGATAGCGAATGTATCGTGCACCTCATGGCCCGCTCGATGGGGCGGTCGATCCCGGATCGTATGGAAGAGGCCTTGCGCAAAGTTGAAGGCGCGTTTTCCGTTGTTGCGATGACCCGCACCAAACTTATTGGCTGCCGCGATCCGTTGGGCGTGCGCCCCTTGGTGCTGGGCAAGGTTGGCGATGGCTGGGTGCTGGCCTCTGAAACCTGTGCTTTGGACATTATCGGTGCCGAATTCATCCGCGAGGTTGAGGCTGGTGAGATGGTTGTCATCTCTGCCGAAAAGGGCGTGGAAAGCCATTTCCCCTTCCGCCCTGCCAAATCCCGGTTCTGCATCTTTGAACACGTCTATTTCAGCCGCCCTGACAGCCAGCTGGGTGGCCGGTCCGTCTATGAAACGCGTGAGGCCATCGGCAAGGAACTTGCCAAGGAATCCCCGGTTGATGCTGATCTGGTTTGCCCGGTGCCTGACTCAGGTACGCCTGCAGCCATCGGCTATAGCCTTCAATCTGGCATTCCCTATGCCATGGGCATCATCCGCAACAACTATATGGGTCGCACGTTTATCGAGCCGCCCGAGCAGATCCGTAACATGGGGGTTCTGTTGAAGCTGAACGTGAACAAAGCGCTGATCAAAGGCAAGCGCGTCATCCTTGTGGACGATTCCGTCGTGCGCGGCACCACGTCCCGCAAGATCAAAGAGATGATCCTCGATGCGGGCGCGGCCGAAGTGCATTTCCGCATCGCCTCTCCGCCCACTGCATGGCCGTGTTTCTACGGTGTGGACACACCGCAGCGCGAAAAGCTGCTCGCCGCCACCATGTCCGAAGATGAGATGCGTGATCACTTGGGCGTGGATAGTCTTAAATTCATCACGCTTGATGGGCTTTACCGCGCCGTGGGCGAGGCGAAGGGCCGTGATCCAAAAGCCCCCGCTTACTGCGATGCGTGCTTCTCGGGCGAATATCCTGTTGCCCCGTCCGATATGATCGAACAGGGGTTTCAGGCCAAAGAAGCAGCTGAATAAGCCAAAACCTGCCGATCTCACACCGGTGTGAGGGGATGTGACGCCCCCCCTCTTCCATCTTGGCGCGAATTGCCCCACATGCCGACTGTTCAAAGAAACAGGCCATGTCATGACCATTGAAAATCCGATTGTAGCTGAGAAAGCGTTGATCCCTGATGCGCTGGCGATGCATAAATTGGCCCTGATCGGGCTGATGCATGCAGGCGAGAATGGCAGTGCTTTGATCCGCACGCCGCGCGGCGATATCGTAAAGGTCACGGTAGGTGATCAAGTCGGCAACAAAACGGTTGCGGCCATATCCGATGATGCGTTGATCCTTGTTGCGGGCAATGGCGCGCAGACCATCTTGCAGATGCCTGCTTGACCCCGGCCTGCGCCTTGGGCAAACGCTAAGGCGCGTTTGACAGGAGGCACGGCCCATGACCACCGTAATTCATCACAACCCCGATTGCGGCACGTCCCGCAATGTGCTGGCCGTGATCGCGGCATCGGGCACAACCCCGGTCGTCATTGAATACCTGCAAACCGGCTGGACCCGCCCGCAACTTTTGGCCCTGTTTGCCGCCGCTGATCTGACGCCGCGCAGCGCGTTGCGCACCTCAAAATCCCCTGCCGAGGAATTGGGCCTTTTGGACCCTGCCGTCAGCGATGAGGCTATTCTGGATGCGATGCTGGAACACCCGGTTCTGGTCAATCGCCCCATTGTTTGCACCCCGAAAGGTGTCGCACTTTGCCGCCCATCCGAGGCTGTGTTGCCCTTGCTCGAAAACCCGGTTCAAGGCCCGCTGACCAAAGAGGACGGGACCGTGATCCTGCCTGCAACATGAGCAAAACAGCCCTGATCACCGGCGCATCGCGCGGCCTTGGGGCCGCTTTGGCCAAAGCCCTTGCCCCAAACCACCACATCATCGCGGTTGCGAAAACCGTGGGAGCGTTGGAAGAGCTGGACGATGCAATCCAATCGGCAGGCGGCCAAGCCACCCTTGCCCCGATGGACATCACAACAGATGCTGCCATGCAGCAGCTGTGCCGCAGCATCTATGACCGCTGGGGGAACCTTGATCTGTGGCTGCACCCGGCGATCCATGCCGCCCCCTTGGCCCCGGCGGATCATGTCAGCGACAAAGACCTTTCCAAATCCATCGACATTAACATCACCGCCACATCGCGGCTGATCCGCTATGTTGCCCCATTGCTTGGCAAAGACGGCACGGCGGTCTTCTTTGATGATCCGCGCGCGGGCGAAAAGTTCTTTGGTGGTTATGGCGCGACAAAAGCCGCGCAAATGGCACTGGCCCGCAGTTGGCAGGCTGAAACGATCAAGACTGGCCCGAAGGTCAAGATCGTGACACCGGCCCCCATGCCTACAGCCACCCGCGCAAGGTTCTTCCCCGGTGAAGACCGCGACGCTCTCACCCCACCAGAGTCTGAGGCCAAAAGGCTTCTCCCAGACGTCCTCTAGGCGCCCCATACTGCTTTCTTTGTCCAAAAATACTTTCGCCGGAGGCATCCCGCACTTTCAAGCCGCGCAAACACGAGTCCCATAAGACACACCTCGCAACCCCGCACCGGCAACATCTTGCCGCCCATACCCGCCACGCGTAACAAGGGCCAAACGGGGGCAGGCTTATGCGCATTCTGATCACAAACGACGACGGTGTCACCGCCCCCGGGCTGGTGGCGTTGCATGAGATCGCAACCAAGGTCGCCGGCAAAAACGGTGACGTCTGGACCGTGGCCCCCGCGTTCGAGCAATCGGGCGTCGGTCACTGCATCAGCTATTCGCGCCCCGCGATGATTGTGCCCCACGGCCCGCGTCGCTTTGCGGTGGAAGGCACGCCTGCGGATTGCGTCCTTGCGGGGATGTTTGATGCGATGGACGCCAAGCCCGATCTGGTGCTGTCGGGCGTGAACAAAGGCAATAACGCGGGCGAAAACACGCTTTATTCCGGCACCATTGGCGCTGCGATGGAGGCCGCGTTGCAAGGCGTCCCTGCGATTGCCCTGTCCCAATACTTCGGCCCCGGTAACGCCAAATTGGATGACCCCTTCGAGGTGGCCCGCGCCGAAGGCCCGGCCCTGATCCAGAAGCTGGTCGCGCACGGTGCATGGGACGATGCGGACTACCGCCTGTTTTATAACGTGAATTTTCCGCCGGTGTCTTCAAAAGACGCCAAGGGTGCCAAAGTGGTCACCCAAGGTTTCCGCCATGATGTGACCTTTGGTGTGACCCCGCAGAAAAGCCCGACAGGGCGGCGCTATCTTTGGGTGCACGGGGGCCAGCAGCACACGCCGACCGCCGCAGGTTCGGATGTGCATGCGAACCTCAACGGCTACACATCTGTGACCCCGATGCGCGCAGACCTGACCGATCACGGCCTTGTCGCCAAGCTGAAGGACATCATCGGGTGACGTTTGATGCCGAAGCAAAGATGCAGTTTGTCTATGCCATCCGCTCAAAGGGTGTGACGGACAACAAGGTGCTGAGTGCGATGGAGAACGTGGATCGCGCCGCATTTCTGCGCGGCATTTTCCGCGAACGCGCTTATGAAGATATGCCCTTGCCGATCTCCTGCGGGCAGACGATTTCGCAGCCCTCAATCGTTGGGATCATGACCCAGGCCCTTGATTTGCAACCGCGCGACAAGGTTTTGGAAGTGGGGACAGGATCGGGCTATCAGGCCGCGATCCTTGCGCAACTCGCGCGCCGTGTTTACACCGTGGATCGCTATAAGCGGCTTGTGGATGAGGCCGAGGCGGTGTTTGCCGACCTCAAGATCAGCAATATCACCGCCCGCGTCGCCGATGGCAGCCACGGCCAGCCCGAACAAAGCCCCTTTGACAAGATCCTTGTGACCGCGGCATCCGAAGACCCGCCCAGCACATTACTTGCCCAATTGCGCGTAGGTGGCATCATGGTTTTGCCTGTAGGTCAGTCGGATGCCGTGCAAAGTTTGATCAAAGTCACCCGCCATGAAACAGGCTATGATTATGATGAATTGCGCAGCGTGCGCTTTGTCCCCTTGCTAGAAGGGCTTGGAACGGACTAAACACGTACCCAAAGGCCCCGGACAAACAAGGGGCCGCGGTATGAGGAGCAGACCTATGGCATACGGTCGAACCACACGCGCCCTTTTGGCGGGCAGCGCGTTCATTGCAATGACAGCCTGTGAAGGCCTTCCCGATTTTGACTTGCGCGACCTTGGAAATGGATTTGATACATCCAATGCAGTGACCAATCTGCCTGATCGCCCAAGCCCTGATGACCGCGGGGTGATTTCCTATCCAAACTATCAAGTGGTCGTCGCCCGGCAGGATGACACAATCCGCACGATTGCGGCCCGCTTGGGCTTGGACCCAGAGACATTGGCCCGCTTTAACGGGATCGCCTTAGACACGCCCTTGCGCCGCGACGAAGTGGTGGCCCTGCCCACCCGCGTGACCGAACCCTCGCCTGCGACGGGTGCTGCGACCACAGGGCCGATCCTACCGCTGGATGTGGCCGAAGTCGCGACGACGGCGCTTGACCGTGTCGGCGAACAGCCTGCGGTCACGACTAGACCTTTGGCCCCTGCCGCTGCTCCCGCCGGGACTGGCACCGAGCCGATCCGCCATCAAGTTCAACGTGGCGAAACCGCCTTTTCAATCAGCCGTTTGTATGACGTGCCCGTGCGCAATATCGCCGATTGGAACAGCCTATCGTCTGATTTGGCTGTACGTGAAGGGCAGCAATTGCTGATCCCGCAGGGCGGTGCCCCGGCACCTGCCCCCGCTGCACCCGCCCCTGTCGAAGAACCGGGCACAGGCAGCGTGACACCTTTGCCCCCAAGCGCCTCTGCCCCGCTGCCTGTGGATGATACATCCCCCGCAGTACCAGCGCCTGAGGCACCAGAAGCCCCTGATCTGGGCACCCCATCTGTGCCCCCCCCTGCGGCCCCCACCGCAAGTACGGTGGATGCCCGTTTCGCCTATCCTGTGCAGGGCAGCATCATTCGCGCCTATGCACCCGGTCGCAATGAAGGCATTGATATCGGCGTGCCCGCAGGCACCCCCGTCAAAGCCGCCGGTGCCGGGACTGTTGCGGCTGTTACGACCGATACCCAAGGGGTTGCGATTGTCGTGATCAAGCACCCGGATAACCTGCTGACCGTTTACACCAATATCGACAATCTGACCGTCGCAAAGGATGCAAGTGTCCGTGGCGGCCAAACCATCGGTGAGGTGCGCGCGGGGTCGCCCAGCTTCCTGCATTTTGAAGTGCGGCGCGGCTTGCAGTCGGTTGATCCGGCGGATTTCCTGCCCTAGGGGGACAGTGGGTTCATAACCCACCCTACGCGCCGAAGCCCGCGTTTGCGCATGTTTGATGGTGCGGACCCTCCGGGGGGGATATTTGAAAACCAAAGAGGGGTAGTGTTGGGCCCTTATAATCGGGCGTTGGCGTAGAGTGGGTTATGAACCCACCGCGCCCAGCTTAATGCCCTGTCGCCCGGCCAGATCGGTAAAATACTGCCAAGCAACCCGGCCTGACCGGCTGCCCCGTGTGGCCTGCCATTCAATCGCTTCGGCGTGCAGCGTCGCGTCGTCAATCTTGACCCCATGGGCGTCGCAATAGCCCCGGATCATCGCAAGGTATTGATCCTGATCACAGGGGTGGAATCCAAGCCACAGGCCAAAACGATCCGAGAGCGAAACCTTTTCTTCGACCGCCTCTGCCGGTGAAATCGCGGTTGAGCGTTCGTTTTCGATCATATCCCGTGGCATCAGGTGCCGCCGATTGGATGTGGCATAAAGCACGACGTTATCGGGCCGCCCAGCGATGCCGCCGTCAAGCACAGCTTTTAGCGATTTGTAATGCGCATCGTCATGGCTGAAAGACAGATCATCGCAGAACATCAGGAATCGCGCATCGACATGGCGCAAAAGATCAAGGCAGCGCCCGATGCTTTCCATGTCTTCGCGTTGAACTTCTACGATCTTGAGGCACGGAAAATCCGCTTGAACTTTGCCATGCACCGCCTTGACAAGGCTTGATTTTCCCATCCCCCGCGCGCCCCAAAGCAACGCGTTATTTGCAGGCATGCCTTTGGCGAATTGAACGGTATTGGCAAGCAGTGTGTCGCGCGCGCGGTCCACCCCGATCAAAAGTGAAACGTCCACGCGATTGACCCGGTTGACCGGCTCAAGGCGATCCGGGTCGGGGTGCCAGACAAAGGCGCTGGCGGCCTCAAAATCAGGGGCCGTGGCCGCCCCCGGTGCCATCCGTTCAAGGGCGGCGGCGATCCTCTCAAGCGGATCACTCACGCCTTTGGCTCTTCGGTGGCTTCCAAGTCGTCATCTTCATCTTCATCGTCGTCGATATCAAACAGACTTTCGTCTTCGCCGATAATCCCATCCGCGCGGGCCTTGCGGTCTTTGCGGTTCTCAACCCCCTTCACAAGGTGGATCGAAATTTCGTACAGCCCGTAGACCACCGCAAACAGGATCAGCTGCGTGATTACATCTGGCGGCGTCACAACAGCCGCAAGGATCATAATCCCCACAATCGCGTATTTGCGCACGTGCCGCAGCCCGCGAGATGAGGCAAGACCAGCGGTGCCAAGCAATGTCAGCAGCACCGGCAATTGGAAGCAGATGCCAAAGGCGAGGATCAGCTTAAGCGTGATATCAAGCGTTTCATTGACCTTCCCGTCAAAGACGATGGTAATCCCATTGTCCACGACCGGGGCCACCACCTGCGCCGCACCCGCACCATCGGTCGGTGGGACAAAATTCTCGTTCACGAAGGCCTGAAACATCGACGGGAAATCCGCAAAGCCAAGGAAGAAGGCCATCGCCAGCGGTACTACGACGAAATGCGCAAAGGCCGCACCAAGTAAAAACAGGATCGGTGAAGACAACAGGAACGGCAGAAAGGCGTTCTTTTCGTTCTTATAAAGCCCCGGTGCGACAAAGCGCCAAAGCTGGAAAGCGATGATCGGGAACGCGACGATCAGCCCGGCCACGACAGACACACGGATCAGCGTGAAAAAGTACTCCTGCGGTGCGGTGTACTGCATCGTCGGATTGGCATCGCCCAGATTACGCAGCGAATTTTCAATGGGTTGCAGCAGGAATTCAAGGATCGGGCCACTGACCGCGAAACAGGCCATCCACGCCACAAAGAAAGCCGCGACAGAATAGATCAGCCGCGTGCGCAGCTCGGCCAGATGTTCCAGCAATGGGGCGGCGCTGTCTTCGATGTCGTCTGAGGTGCTCATCCGGTGGTATCCTTGGCGCTTGCATCCTTAGATGCGGCGGCTGCGGCCTCGGCCTCTTTGGCTTGGCGCTTGGTAGCGGCATTGGCCATCGCATCAGATAGCTTTTCTTTTGCGGCCTGACGTTCCTCGGACAGTTTTGTGGTCTCAGGACCCTTGGTCATGCCCGTGGCCTCTTTGATTTTATCGACCCCGTAGCTACGCGGATTGCTTACGGTGCGCAGCGTGTCCGAGATATCGTTCACACCGCTATCGCGCGCTGCATCGTTCATAGCGCGCGAGAACTCGCGCGCCATACCCCGGGCTTTGCCGGTGAATTCGCCCACCGCGCGAAAGACATGCGGCAGGTCTTTGGGTCCGATAATGATCAATGCGACGACGCCGACAACCAGCATCTCGCCCCAGCCAAGGCCAAACATGGGCAGAGCCCTTTCTTTGCGCCCTTAGGCTTTGTCTTTTTCGTCCTCGGGGGTGACATCTTTGACGTCAGCCAAGCTGTCTTCGATTTCTTTCTTGCCATCATCCACGCCCTTCTTGAACGCGGTAATGCCTTTACCAACTTCGCCCATCATGCCGGAAATTTTGCCCCGACCGAAGAGAACCAGAATAAGAACGGCGATGACAAGCATCCCCCAGATACCGATATTTGGCATGATATGCCTCCTGTGTGCGGGGCGCGGCCCCTTGTGACGTTGATTTAGACATAGGCGCAGATTTCGCGCACGAAAAGGGGTAAACTGTGCTTTTCACCCGGCGGAACCCTCTTTTTTTCATGGGTTTTCTGTTATTTATGACAATTACTTGTCAGTTGTCAGAAAAATGGCAATATGTTCACAAGGTAACTGAAGGATCGCCCCCATGCGCCGTGCTGATCGCCTCATGCAACTTGTCCAGCTTTTGCGCAACGGTGATTTGCACCGCGCCGAAGACCTTGCCCGCGCCACCCATGTATCCTTGCGCACGATCTATCGCGATCTTGATACGCTTGCCGCCTCTGGCGTCCCGATTGAGGGCGAACGCGGTGTGGGCTACCGCGTCACTGCCGCGATCACCCTGCCCCCGCTGAACCTGACCATGACCGAACTTGAGGCGCTGCATCTGGGCCTTGCCGCCGTCACCGCATCAAAGGACGTAGACCTTGCCCAAGCGGCCAAGACCCTGACCGATAAGCTGGATGCCGTCATGCCCGAGGACCGTTCCCGTGCACCCACCGGCTTTGCGATTTATCCCTTTGCCGATGCGGCACGCGGTTTCCAGCATTTGCCGATGATCCGGCAGGCCATTCGCACCCGCCAGAAACTCGAAGTGACCGAGGCCGGTAAGAAACGTAGTCTGCGCCCTCTCCAGCTTGATTACTGGGGCCGCCTTTGGACGTGTATTGTCTGGTGCGAAACCACCAAAGCCTTTGCCGAACTGCGCGTCGATCAAATCGACCACATCCGCCTACTGCCCGGTCTGTTTGTGGACGAGCCCGGCAAATCCCTTGCCGATTTTATCGCTGCAAAAGCCTAAAGCATCCGGTCACCGGGGCCGCAAGCCTGCCCCCATCGTCACGCAGCCTGCGCATCCACATAAGACAACGCCGCCAGTACCACGCCCCCATCCGCGTCATCCCGGTGCGCGTTCTCGGACAGATGCCGCCGCCACATGCGCGCGCCGGGTCGCCCCTGAAACAGCCCCAGCATATGCCGGGTGATGTGGTGAAGCCTGCCACCTGCGCCCAAGTGATCTGCGATGTAGGGCAGCATCAGATGCACAACCTTTTCCGCCGTGTGCGCATTGCCACCCCCAAAGATGCGCTGATCTGCATCCAGAAGGATCGCCGCAGGCGTATGATAGGCCGCGCGTCCGATCATCACACCATCCAGCCCATCAAGGAAACCTTCAGCCGCATCAAGGCTTTCGACCCCGCCATTCACCGAGATATGCAAATGCGGGAACATCGCTTTCATCTGCCGGACCAGATCATAATCAAGCGGCGGGATATCCCGGTTTTCTTTGGGCGAAAGTCCCTGCAGCCATGCTTTGCGCGCGTGGATCGTAAAGCGATCAACGCCTGCGGCAGACACTTGCGCAAGAAAGTCAGGCAATACCTGCGCCGGGTCCTGATCATCCACCCCGATCCGGCATTTCACCGTGACGGGCACATCCACCACAGCAATCATTGCCGCACAGGCCTTGGCCACAAGGTCAGGGCTTTCCATCAAGACCGCCCCGAAGGCCCCGGATTGCACGCGGTCGGACGGGCAGCCGCAATTGAGATTAACCTCATCATAACCGTAATCCGCCGCGATCTTGGCGGCTTCAGCCAGTTGCGCCGCGTCAGAGCCCCCAAGCTGCACCGCCACAGGATGTTCGGTTTCATCAAATCCCAGCAGCCGATTTCGGTCGCCGTTGATCACCGCAGGTGCTGTGACCATTTCGGTATAAAGCAACGTATGGCGCGACATCAGCCGGTGCAGGTACCGGCAGTGCCGATCCGTCCAATCCATCATCGGTGCAACCGAAAGCCGTGCGGCTTGGGCGACAGGTAAAGGGTATTGGGCGGTGTCAGACATGGGCGTCCTGCGGGTTGGCGTTTGGCCATTCCATATAGGCAATCGGCGTGCAGACGCAAATGTCAGAGCATCGTGTCGTAGTCGCTGACCAGCAGATGCGTTGGCGCTGCGTCTTCTTCGACGTGCGCAAACCGTCCGATGGGATCACGGAAGATGTTGTCGGTTTCATCATCGTTCACCGTCGAAACCTCGCCGATTAGAACATCGCCCCCTTCGCCCCAAAAGGCGTGCCAATCGCCGGGGCGCAGGGTGACGCTTTCACCGGGGGCAAAGGCCAGCTTTTCGCCCGGCCCATAATCCCGCAGGATCCCGTCGCACATGACCTGCCCGCCGCGATCTTCGGCAAAGTTTCCGGCATCATCCGACCCGTAAAGTTCGACAATCAAAGTCGCCCCGCCCCGGTTGATGATGTCTTCGGCCTTGATCACATGGGTGTGCATTGGCGAAAGCTGCTCTTGGCGCGAGATCAGCAACTTTTCTGCATAGCACATCCCCCCACCCCCTTGCAGGTCGCCAAGCAAACCATTGCGCAGGGTGAACAGGAACAGCCCCATTTTGTCGAAATCCCCACCGCCATAATCCGTGATATCCCAGCCGCAGCGGGCCTTTATGACGTGGCTTGCATTGGCGGTATTCGCTTTGAACGTCTCGGGCGTCCAATAGGCGAAGGGCGGCAGGGTAAAGCCGTGTTTGCGGATCATATCATCGGCTTGTGCCATGATGGCGTTAATATCAGACCGTCGCATGCTTTGGTTTTTCCTTCCCTGCATTCTCAAGAAACCTGCGCCCGGATTGCGCCCCTAGCGCTGCACCAGTTCGGACAGATCACTGCAGGCTTTATTCAGCAAGCCAAGATGGCCTTCAAGATCGCTCAGGTTCATCCGCTGTGTCGGGGCGTGCACCGAAAGGGTGGACATCAGCCGCCCGTGATCGTCAAGGATCGGGACGGCGATGGCGACCATACCGTCCATAAATTCCTCGGCATCTGTCGCATAGCCCCGCGCGCGCACCCTGGCGATTTCTGTGATCAATGTATCGGGGTCTGTCAGCGTGTGGGGGGTATGGGCATCCAGCACGGCTGCGGCCAGGAATTTGCTTAACATGCGCGGTGGCAGTGATGACAGGTACATCTTGCCCGATGCCGTGCAATGAAACGGCACCTGTGTGCCGATCGGCAGTTGGATCCGCAGCGGCCAGGTTGTTTCAACCCGGTCCAGATAGCACATCCCATCGCGGTCGGGGGTTGCGATGTTGCATGTCTCGCCGATGTGGTCGGCTACAGCATTCAGCACCGTCAGCCGCACGGTGCGCAGGCGGCTTGATGAGAGCACATTCATCGCCAGTTTGCGCAACCGGGTCCCTGGCGCATAAGACCGCCCGTCGATATCGCGTTGCAGAAAGCCTTCGTCCTCAAGCCTTTGAAACAGCCGGTGCACGGATGGTTTTGGCAAGCCAAGTACATCATTCGCAGCCGTCGGCGTCAAAGGTTCACCGACCCGCGCCACTTCTTCCAAAAGCAACAAAAGGCGGAGGTTGGTCGGGATGCCCTTTCCCGTATCTGCTTCGTCGTCGGCCATGCAACGCAATTCCCTTATCACTGCGGCTTTGACCTTATCCGCCTTTGGTCCGCATTGTCGACAAGTCAGGCAAAGGCCCGCGATGCGCTGCGCGCAAAAAAGACAGTAGCGGGCCGCAGCCCACCTCTGTAGGCTTTTCCCAGTCGTGGGGGGCATTGGCATGCAGGCGGATTACATCGTGGTGGGGGCGGGCTCTGCTGGTTGCGTGATCGCGAACCGGCTAAGCGCTGATCCGGCCACCAAGGTCATCCTGCTCGAGGCCGGTGGCCGTGATCTGAACCCGTGGATCCATATTCCGGTGGGCTATTTCAAGACCATTCATAACCCCAGCCTTGATTGGTGCTACAAAACCGAACCTGATCCCGGCTTGAATGGGCGCGCGATTGAATGGCCCCGGGGCAAGGTTTTGGGTGGATCGTCTTCGTTAAACGGGCTGCTTTACGTGCGTGGGCAGGCGCAGGATTATGACCGCTGGCGCCAGATGGGCAACGCTGGCTGGGGCTGGGATGATGTGCTGCCCTTGTTCAAACGCGCCGAACGGAACGAACGCGGGGCCGATGCATATCACGGCGATCAAGGCCCGTTGTCGGTGTCAAACATGCGTATTCAGCGCCCGATCATCGATGCATGGGTCGCGGCGGCACAGGCTGCGGGCTATAAGTTCAATCCCGATTACAACGGGGCCGATCAGGAAGGCGTTGGCTTTTTCCAACTGACCAGCCGCAATGGGCGTCGCTGCTCGGCCGCCGTGGCCTATCTGCACCCCATTAAATCGCGCCCGAACCTGAAGATCATCACCCATGCACAGGTGAGCAAGGTCAATATCGACGGCAAACGCGCAACAGGGGTAACCTATAGGGACCGCGCCGGAACCCGCCACACCGTGCATGCGGCGCGCGAAGTGATCTTGTCGGGTGGTGCGATCAATTCTCCGCAAATTCTGATGCTATCAGGCATAGGAGAGGCTGCACAACTGGCCGCACATGGTATTGACGTCATCACGGATTTGCCCGGCGTGGGCAAAAACCTGCAGGACCATCTGCAGGCCCGCCTTGTTTATAAATGCAATGAACCAACCCTGAATGATGAGGTCGCAAGCCTGATGGGTCAAGCCCGCATTGGTCTGAAATACCTGATGTTCCGTGCCGGTCCCATGACCATGGCGGCCAGTTTGGCCACGGGTTTTCTAAAGACCCGCCCAGACCTTGCAACCCCGGATATTCAGTTCCACGTCCAACCCCTGTCTGCCGAAAACCCCGGCAAGGGTGCCGATAGGTTTTCGGCCTTCACCATGTCGGTTTGCCAATTGCGCCCCGAAAGTCGCGGCGAAATCCAGCTGGTCAGCGCCAATCCCCGCGATTATCCGAAAATCTACGCCAATTATCTTTCAACCCCGACGGATTGCCAGACCATCGTTGCGGGTGTGAAGATCGCACGCAGAATTGCGCGCCATGCGCCCCTGACTTCAAAAATATCCCAAGAATTCCGTCCCGACCCCAGTCTTGATATGGATGATGATGCCGCCACGCTTGATTGGGCGCGCGATAACACTGCATCCATCTATCACCCGGTCGGCACTTGCAAAATGGGCTCTGATCAGGGGGCCGTTGTTGACGCGCGTTTGCGGGTCCATGGGATTGCGGGGCTGCGCGTGGCTGATTGTGCGATCATGCCTGACATCGTGTCGGGGAACACCAACGCCCCTGCGATCATGATCGGTGAAAAGGCAAGTGACATGATCCTTGAAGATGCAAGTGGCCAGCGTGATGTTTGAAATCAGAAGTGAAGCGCCCGAAGATGCGGACGCGATCTATGCACTGACAGCGGCAGCATTTGCCCCAATGGCCTTTAGCGACGGAACCGAGGCCGCATTGACCCGTGCTTTGCGCATCGATAGGGATTTGACGCTATCGCTGGTCGCTGTGAACGGGGCGGAAATTGTCGGACATGTCGCCTTCTCTCCTGTGACGATTGATGGGATTTTGGATGGCTGGTTTGGCCTTGGCCCCATATCTGTGCGCCCCGCCTTGCAACGCCGTGGCATCGGGACGGCGTTGATCCGGCAAGGTTTGGAGACTTTAAAAAACAAGAACGCCAAAGGCTGCGCCCTGATCGGCAACCCTGATTACTATCACCGCTTTGGATTTCAAAGCGATGGCGGGCTGACCTATGGGGATTTACCGGTGCGGCTTGTGCAATGGGTCGCCTTTGAGGATTCCCCAGCGCGCGGCGCGTTGGCGTTCGCGCCAGCCTTTGGGGATGGATAACAAAACGCGTCCACACTTGATTGTGCGCGCGCGCCTATGGGCGTTTGTGCATTATCCATCTGTTCTTCCCCCCTGCCCTTGATATTGTGTTCAAAATCAAAGGGGTCTTTCATGCAGGAATGGTGGCGCAGCGCAGTCATTTATCAGGTCTATCCGCGGTCTTATCAGGATAGCACAGGCAACGGTGTGGGCGATCTGGATGGGATCACATCGCGTCTTGATCATATCGCATCCCTTGGGGTGGATTGCATTTGGCTGTCGCCGATTTTCGCCTCGCCGCAGGCAGATATGGGCTATGACGTGTCGGATTATACGGCGATTGATCCGCTTTTTGGCGACATCGCCGCCTTTGATCGGCTGATCCAAAGCGCCCATGACAAGGGGTTGAAAGTGATCGTGGATCAAGTGCTGTCGCATACCTCTGAACAGCACGATTGGTTCAAAGAATCCCGTCAAAGCCGCGATAACCCGAAGGCCGATTGGTATGTCTGGGCTGACCCACTGCCCGATGGATCACCGCCAACGAATTGGCACAGCCACTTCGGGGGGCCAGCATGGGAATTTGATCCGCAGCGCGGGCAGTATTACCTGCACAATTTCCTTGCCTCCCAACCTGATCTGAATTTCCACAACCCGGACGTGGTCGATGCGATCCTTGCGACCTGCAAGTTCTGGCTGGAGCGCGGGCTGGATGGGTTCCGGTTGGATACAGTGAACTACTATTTCCACGATCAAAAGCTGCGCTCTAACCCTCCGGCACAAGCCAAGCCACAGGTGATGGCGACCGATTTGTATGGGATGCAAAGCAACATCTACAACAAAACCCGCCCCGAAAACCTTGGATTTCTGGAACGGATGCGCAACCTTACCGATCAGTATGACGACATCATGATGGTCGGCGAAGTGGGCGAGATGGGACGCCGGTCGATCGAGATTATGGGCGAATATACCGCCGGAACCAATCGCCTGCACATGGCCTATAGCTTTGCGATGCTGGGGCCTGATTTTTCAGCCGAACACTTTCGCAATTGCATCGAAGGCTTCCAGCAAGGGGCACCCGATGGCCATCCCAAATGGTCGTTTTCAAACCATGATGTGCCCCGCCACGTGACCCGCTGGGCAGAGCACGCCAGGTCCGAGGATGCCATCGCCCGCTTTGCCTGCGCGATGCTCATGGCCTTTGAGGGCACCATCGGGATTTATCAGGGCGAAGAGCTGGGCCAGACCGAAACCGAACTGGTCTTCGAAGAACTGACCGACCCGCCCGCGATCCGCTACTGGCCCGCCGTGAAGGGCCGCGATGGCTGCCGCACGCCGATGGTCTGGGAAAAGGATGCACCTCATGCGGGATTTACGAATGGTACGCCTTGGCTGCCGGTGAAAGGCCCGCAGGCGGCCAAAGCTGTAGATGCCCAAAACGAAGACAGCATACTTACATTCTACCGTAGGGTCATCGCGTGGCGCAAAGCCAGCCCGGCTTTGACGGTGGGCAAAACGACGTTCCTGAATTTGCCCGAACCGATCTTAGCGTTCACGCGGAAAGCGCCGGATGAGACGCTGACTTGTGTGTTCAACCTGTCGGCTGATCCGCAAAGGCTAAAGCTGAATGGCAAGGCGGACATTGCGTTTGGAAACGGTGCATTAGACGGCGACCTTCATCTTCCTGCAAACGGTTATGTCTACCTGCGGCACGACGCGAACCTGATCCCGATAAAGTAAGTGTTTCTGACAAAAAAAAAGCCTTCCAAGATAAACGCCGGCGCAATTCTTCCATGCAACAAACGGCCTTACGCGCACCTTAGCGAACCACGTAACACTACGCATTGCGGCAGCCCTTCGCGGGCTTATGGTTATGGGTGTTCATATAAGGCAAATCAGATGAGAGTTACTCACAACAGATCCTCAGAAGCGGCAAACAACCCTTCATCGAACAATGATAACGGCGATAAATTTAAGAAAGCGTTGGATAAAGAACTCAAAAACCAACAAAAAGCCAAGAAGAAGGCTCAGAAAAGAAAGCGAACGCGCGAAAATAATAAACCTAACTTACCAGGATCGTCAGTTGGTCCTCATAACAATTCGGCACCCGAAGGAAAGCGTAGGGGTGAAAGTAACAAGCCTAGTTTCCCAAGCGGGCCGATCGGCCCTAGTAACAATTCGGCACCCGAAGGAAAGCGTAGGGATGAAAGTAACAGGCCTAGTTTCCCAAGCGGGCCGATCGGCCCTAGTAACGATTCGGCATCCGAACGAAAGCGTGGGGGTAAAGGTAACAGGCCTAGATTCCCAAGCGGACCGATCGGTATTAGTAACGAACCATCAGAGCACAAGAGAAGAAACAGGTGATCTTCGACTTGGGATTTACATGGCCGGTGTCGTCCTCAACGCGGCCCGCTCATGCAAAGTGTCGGATGCCTACTTAGCAAAAACGGAGTCACGCGCGGATTATTGCGCGCCCCGCAAATGGGTAGCGTCGGAAATTGCGCTCTCGGCAAGACATCCAATGCATAAACAACGTGCACGCGTAGCAAACTACGTACAGCCCCGCATTCCCAAATCCATTTCTTTCAGAAATCCTGCATATACTTTCACAAAAGGAGAAGGCCGATGGATGCGATAAATAGGACCCAAATCGATGCGCTAAGTAGCGCCCAAACGGATGACTTAAATAGCGCCCAAGCTGGCGGTGGTAGTAGTAAGCGTAAATTGACCCCTCGGGAACAAAAATTCGCCAACGACCTAGAACGCATTTACAAGCGCCTGAAAAAAAGGGCACGACGGCAAAAGCGCCTTAAGAACCTTCATGCACAAACCCAGGACGCGTCTAACAGACCTCAGAACGAACCCGGTGGTAAAGCTAGATCTTGATCGCTAGACTGCCTTATCATGGCCGGTCACGGTGTAGACGCGACCGGTCACCTTAGGGGAATGTTTCCCCCCCCGTCGTGGAAAAGGGGCCAAAGCCTTTTCCACGACTATAGGGAAATATCAGATACCATCTGCGCACCCTTAACAACTGTATCTGGCAGAGATACAGATTTCCGCCCTCACGCCAGTCGTAGAACGTCATCCCTTTCAGCCACCTAAAGCCTGTACCTCAGGTGATTACATCCGGCGCGCTGCGCCCTGTCATCGCTTCCAGATCAGAAAGGGCAAGTGCGGCATCCCGCACATCCACCAAGGCCTTTTCCGGGCTCATGTGCAGTTTGGATTTATCCGTTTCCAGCTGCTCAAGATAGATGCGGATCGTGGCCCCGACCGTCCCGGTCCCGGACAATCGGAAAACCGCCCGCGCCCCGTTGGTAAAGGAAATCCGAATGCCCTGGCCTGCGGAATGCGACTGGTCGACCGGATCATCATAGGCGAATTCATCCGCCATCTCGACCGTCAGCCCGGCAACGCTTTTGCCCGCAAGCGTGGGTAGCGAGGCGCGCAACGCATCCATCATCGCGTTCGCCTTGTCGCTTTCCACATCTTCAAAATCGTGGCGTGAATAATAGCAGCGCCCATGGGTCGCCCAAAGATCGCCCATCATATCCGCGACCGATTGCTTGGTCTCGGCCAGAATGTTCAGCCACAGCAGCACCGCCCAAAGCCCGTCCTTTTCGCGCACGTGGTCCGAACCTGTGCCGGCACTTTCCTCACCACACAGCGTGACCTTGCCCGCATCCAACAGATTGCCGAAGAACTTCCAGCCCGTCGGCGTTTCATAACAGCCAATGCCAAGGCTTTCCGCCACCCGGTCCACCGCCCGCGACGTCGGCATCGAGCGCGCGACACCCGCCAGCCCACCCTTATACCCCGGTGCCAGATGCGCCTTGGCACACAGCAGCGCGAGGCTGTCGGATGGCGTCACATAAGCCTCGCGCCCGACGATCATATTACGGTCCCCGTCCCCGTCTGAGGCGGCCCCAAAGTCCGGTGCATCCGCCCCGTACATCTTATCCATCAAGGTCTTGGCCCAGATCGGGTTCGGATCAGGGTGACCTTTGCCAAAATCCGGGCTGGGGATGCCGTTCACCACGGTGCCTTTGGCAGCACCCAGCGTATCTTCAAGGATCGCATGGGCATAGGGCCCGGTGACCGCATGCATCGCATCAAAACACATCGTAAAGCCGCCCGCGAAAAGGGCGCGGATTTTGTCGAAATCAAACAGGGTCTGCATAAGGGCCGCATAATCTGCGACCGGGTCTACGATCTCGACCGTCATGCCTTCAAGATTGCGGGTGCCGATGGTGTCGATGTCGAGGTCTTTCGCAGCAGTGATCTTATAGATGTCGATTTCTTTGGTGCGTGCGAAAATTTTATTGGTCACACTTTCAGTCGCGGGCCCACCATTCGGCCCGTTGTACTTCAGCCCAAAGTCCGCATCCGGCCCGCCGGGGTTGTGGCTGGCCGATAAGATCAATCCGCCATCGGCCTTGCGCTTGCGGATCAGGTTGGACGCGGCAGGCGTGGACAGGATACCACCCTGCCCGACGATGCATTTGGCAGCCCCATTGGCCGCAGCCATGCGCAGAATGATCTGGATCGCCGCGTCGTTGAAATAGCGCCCATCGCCCCCAACGATCAGGCATTTACCTGCGACCCCGCCGATCCCGTCAAAGGTGGCCTGCACGTAATTCTCAAGGAAACGCGGGCGTTTGAAGACGGCGGTTTTCTTACGCAAACCGCTGGTGCCGGGCTTTTGGCCCTCAATCGGTTCGGTGCGTACAATTTGCATTGGCATGGTCGTCTCCTTCGTGTCGTGAATTTACTGTGCCGGTTCGTGCGAAAACACAACCACGGCGTTTGCAGCCACATCCATCCCCGGCGTGACCGCGATGGCATCATCTTGGCTGGTGTCAAAGCGGCGCACCCATGCGCCCCCGTCAGAAAGCGCGGGCGGCGTGATCGTCACCGCGTCGCCTCGGTTCAACACCACAAGCAGCGCCCCTTCGCGTTTCACATATGTAGGCGAGCCCGAGGCCATGCGCATTTCTGCCACCAGAATATCAAGGCCGGGATTATCCCAGTCTTCCTGACGCATCGCATCGCCGTTGGCTTGACGCCAGAACAAATCCGGCTCTCCGTCGACCAGCCGTGCCCGTGAATGCAGGAACCGCGTTTGGCGCAGAAGTGGGTGCATTTTGCGGAACGCGATGGCCTGCTGGCAAAAGGTGAAGAACGGATCGTCTTCTTCGGGCCAGTTCAGCCAGCCAATTTCATTGTCCTGACAATAGGCGTTGTTATTGCCGCCTTGCGAATTGGACAGCTCATCCCCCGCCAGCAGCATCGGCGTCCCTTGGGACAGCATCAGCGTCGCGATCATATTGCGCTTGCGCCGGATGCGGGCGGCTTTGATGGCCGGGTCATCTGTCGGCCCCTCAAAGCCCATATTATCCGAATGATTATCCGAATGCCCATCCCGGTTGTCTTCGCCGTTGGCGAGGTTGTGCTTTTCAAAATAGCTGACCGTGTCTTCCAGTGTGAAGCCGTCATGCGCGGTCAGGAAGTTCAGCGACGAGGTGGCCGCGCGTCCGTCGTGATCAAAGTATTCGGCCGATCCGGCAAGCCGGGCGGCGATGGCCGGGATTTTGCCGGGGTCGTTGCGCCAAAACGTGCGCGTATCATCGCGAAACTTGTCGTTCCATTCCGCAAAGGGCGCGGGGTATGCCCCAAGCTGATAGCCACCGGGGCCAATGTCCCAAGGCTCGGCAATCAGTTTCACGCGGTTCAGCACCGGGTCTTGTCCGATAGCACGAAAGAACGGGCCATCCCGTTCAAACCCATGGCGCGTGCGCCCAAGGGCCGAGCACAGGTCAAAGCGAAACCCGTCCACATGCATGACCTCGACCCAATAGCGCAAGCTGTCCATGACCAGCCGGATCACAAAGGGGTTTTCAAAGTCCAGCGTATTCCCGCAGCCCGCATCGTCGATGTAGTAGCGCTTATCCTCGGCCAGCCGGTAGTAGCTGGCGTTATCCAAACCCCGAAACATCAGGGTTGGCCCCATCTCGGACCCCTCGGCGGTATGGTTATAGACCACATCCAGAATGACCTCGATTCCGGCAGAATGAAACCGCTTCACCATCTGCTGAAACTCAGCAATATCAGCGCCTTGCATATAACGCGGATCGGGGGCGAAGAACCCGTAGGTCATGTAGCCCCAATAGTTCGTCAGGCCCCGGTCCAGCAGAAATTTCTCGTTCAGGAACGCCTGCACAGGCAGCAATTCCACAGCCGTGACGCCAAGGTTATGAAGGTGCTCAAGGATCGGATCGGAGGCCATGGCCAGATAGGTGCCGGGGTTCGGGATATCCTTGCGCCCGGCGGTCAGGCCCTTGACGTGGGCCTCATAAATGACGGTGCTTTCCATGGCATGATTTGGCCGGGCTAGCTCGTCCCAGTCTTGGACGGGGTCCACCACGACCGAACGCGGCATGAAAGGCGCGCTGTCGGTCTTATCAAAGCTTCGATCTTTGTCCTTATGCCCGGTTTTATAGCCAAACAGCGCATCGTTCCATTTGGGATGCCCGGTCAGGTGCTTTGCATAAGGGTCAATCAGCAGCTTGTAGGGGTTAAAGCGGTGCCCTTCACTTGGTTTATAGGGGCCATCCATCCGAAAGCCGTATTGCTGGCCTGCCTTCATCCCCGGAAAATAGCCGTGCCACACATGACCTTCGCGTTCGGGGAGCGGGATGATTTCGTTCTCGTGCCCATCTTCATCGAAAAGACACAGCATGACCTTCGTAGCGTGCCGCGAGAAGACCGCGAAATTCACACCACCTTCATCGACCGTCGCCCCAAGTGGTGAGGGATGGCCGGACGCAATGGACCGGGCGTGTTTGATCACTTGGCGACCTGCGTCAGGGAGGCATAGATCGCGTGATATTCCGCAGCCGAGGCATCCCATCCCACTTGTTGTTTCATCGCGTTGCGTTGCATCGTCTTCCAAACCTGTGGTTGCGCGTAAAGATCACAAAGCCGCGCAAACGCGTTGATCAGCGCTTGTGAAGTGACCGGGAAGAACTGCACCCCGGTCGCAACACCGCTGGCCAAAGCCGCAGGCGAGGCATTGATGACCGTATCGGCCAAACCGCCCGTCAGTGCAACCAATGGTAAGGTGCCGTAGCGCAACCCGTAAAGCTGCGTCAGCCCACAAGGTTCAAAGCGCGATGGCACAAGGATCGCATCGCCCCCGGCCATCATTTGATGGGACAGTGCTTCGTCATAGCCGATCTTGACGGCGACGTTGTCGTGTTTTGTAGCCGCTTCAAGCAGGGCCACCTCAAGCTTGGGATCACCTGACCCAAGCAATGCAAGCTGCCCGCCTTTGGAAAGCAACGCAGGCAGCGCCTCAAGCAGCAGGTCAATCCCCTTTTGTTCGGTCAGCCGGGACACCAGCACGCAAAGCGGCCCATCGGATGTCTTCAACCCAAATGTCTTTTGCAGCGCCTTTTTATTCGCCGCTTTCCCGGCAGGCGACTTGTAGGCTTTGGTCAGCGGGTCCGCCTCGGGGTTCCACACATCCGTGTCGATCCCGTTCACAATCCCCACCAGATCGCTCTGGCGATGGCGCAAAACGCCATCCATTCCGATGCCAAATTCCGGGGTGAGCAGCTCTTCTGCATATGTTTTCGAAACGGTGGTGACCTTATCCGCCCCCATCAACGCGGCCTTCAGCGCTGACACATACCCCCAAAATTCATAGCCATCGGCATGAAAGCGGCTTGGATCAAGGCGCAGGGCGCTGATCCGGTCGGCCCCGGTGTTCCCATGAAAGGCGATATTATGGACTGTGAAGACAAAGGGAACATCCGCACCTGCACTGCGCAGGTATTCACCCGTCAGCCCGGCCTGCCAGTCATGTCCATGGACCACTTCGGGCTGCCAGCCCCCCGTCCCGTTTGCTGCGATCTGAGCACCCACATAAGACAGGGCCGCAAAGCGTTCGGGGTTATCCGGCCAGTCCTGCCCACCTGCGTCCCCGTAAATCCCGCCTTCGCGGTCATACAAATGCGGCGCATCCAAGATCAGCAGATCAAGCCCGGCCACGTTGCAGGTCAAAAGCCGGGCTTTGCCGCCAAAGAAATGCGCGAAGGTATCGACCACTTTGATCTTGCCCAGCTTGCCCATAATCGCGCGGTAGCCGGGCAACAGCACGCGCACCTCGTCGCCGCAAGCCGCCAAAGCACCGGGCAGCGCCCCCGCCACATCCGCCAGCCCGCCCGTTTTGATCAAAGGCGCGCATTCAGAGACGACGAACAGAACGCGTGTCATGACGCGGCGGCCTTCGCATCCAGCATCGCTTGGGTGATCAGGGTCGTGCCGCGATCGGTGACGCGGAACCACTTGGCGTCATCATTTGGGTCTTCACCGACAACAAGGCCTTCGGGAATGATCACGCCAGCATCCACCACCACTTGGCGCAACCGGGCCGAACGGTGGACGACCACCTCTGGCAACAACACCGCATGATCCAGCACCGCGTATGAATTTGTTTTGACGTTCGTAAACAGCACCGAATTGCGCACCTCGGTCCCTGAAATAATGCAGCCCCCCGACACCATCGAGGATATCGCCATCCCGCGCCTGTCCCGTTCATCATGGATGAACTTCGCAGGCGGCACGGATTCATTATAGGTCCAGATCGGCCAATGCTTGTCCCAAAGATCAAGCTCGGGCGTAAAGTTTGTCAGATCTATATGCGCCTGCCAGAAGGCATCAACGGTGCCGACATCCTTCCAATAGGCCGGTGCCCCTTCATTACGCACGCAGCTTTCGTCAAAGCGGTGCGCCATGGCTTTGCCGTTTGCGACGATATCGGGGATCAGATCATTGCCGAAATCATTGGTTGAAGTCGGATCAGCTGCGTCTTTTTCCAGCAGATCACGCAGAAATTTCCAATCAAAGACATAGATGCCCATCGACGCAAGCGCCTTGGTTGCATCCTCAGGCGTGCCCGGCGGGTCGGCTGGCTTTTCAAGGAAACTTGTGATCCGACCAGCCTTGTCGGTGGCCATGACGCCAAAGGCTGTGGCCTCTTCGCGCGGCACCGTCAGACAGCCAACAGTCACGTCCGCTTTACTTTCCACATGCTGGCGCAGCATGATTTCGTAATCCATCTTGTAGATATGATCGCCCGCCAGAATGATCACGTAATCCACGCCGTAGCTATCCACGATGTCGATATTCTGGGTCACCGCATCCGCCGTGCCCTTGTACCAGCTTTCGGTGCCGCCGCGCTGCGAAGCAGGCAGCACGTCGATAAATTCATTCCGCTCTGCCCCCAGGAAATTCCAGCCGCGCTGCACATGGCGGATCAGGCTGTGGGCTTTGTACTGTGTGGCAATCGCCATCTTGCGGATGCCGGAATTCATCGCGTTAGAAAGCGCGAAATCAATAATCCGCGCCTTGCCGCCAAAGGGTACAGCAGGTTTTACCCGCCGGTCAGTCAGTTCCTTCAACCGGCTGCCCCGCCCCCCTGCGAGCACAAAAACCATGGATCGTTGCGTCAGTCTTTGCGTCGCCATCTTTGTGTCTCCATCCCTGTTTGTCTTCATGCACGTCGGCGCAAAATTACCACCGAAAGCGGTGGCAATGTCAGCGTGACGGATTGTGCGTGCCCGTCTGCGGGTGTGTTTGCGGCCTCGCCTCCGCCAAGGTTACCCCGGTTGTCACCGCCGTAAGCGGCGGCGTCCGTGTTCAGAACCTCTTCCCAGAAGCCCGCCATTGGTACTCCGACCCTAAAGTCGAACTGCGCAACCGGCGTAAAGTTGCATGCGATCACGACCGGCGCATCCCCATCTTCCCCATATCGCGCAAAGCAAATCGTTGATTGCGCAGGATTATTGCTAAGCCACGCAAACCCATCCCCGGTGCAGTCTTTGACATGCAAAGCCGGTATTTCGCGGTAGAGTGCGTTCAAATCGCGGATCAACTGCTGGATGCCTTTGTTGGGCGCATTTTCAGCTGCGCCCCAGTTCAGCTCACCATTATGGTCCCACTCTTCAGGCTGGGCAAATTCGCAGCCCATAAAGAGCAACTTTTTCCCCGGATGCGCCCACATGAAGGCATAATAGGCGCGCAGGTTCGCGAACTTTTCCCACTCGGACCCCGGCATCTTCGCGATCATTGATCCTTTGCCATGCACCACTTCGTCGTGGCTGATGGGCAGGACGAAGTTTTCACTAAATGCCCAGTCAATCGGGAAGGTCATCAGGTGGTGATCGTGCTGGCGATAGATCGGGTCCTTTTCCATGTAGCGCAGCGTGTCGTTCATCCAGCCCATGTTCCACTTGTAGCCAAAGCCAAGGCCGCCTGCATGCACAGGCTGGGACACGCCGGGAAAGGATGTGCTTTCCTCGGCCACGGTCATGACGCTGGCGTCGGCGGCATAGACGGCAGTGTTCATGTCTTTGAGGAAATCAATCGCTTCATAATTCTCGCGGCCCCCGTCCTTATTGGGCACCCATTCGCCGTCATTGCGGGAATAATCGCGATACAGCATCGAGGCAACGGCATCCACGCGCAGCCCGTCCAGATGGTATTCCTCCATCCAATACAAAGCGTTGGCCACAAGGTAGTTCTTTACCTCGCGCCGCCCGTAGTTGTAGATCGCCGTGTTCCAGTCTTGATGAAACCCCTCGCGCGGGTCGGCGTGTTCGTAAAGCGCTGTGCCGTCAAACTGGATCGGCCCGTGTTCATCCGTCGGGAAGTGCCCCGGAACCCAGTCCAAAAGCACGCCAATTTCAGCCGCATGTGCCGCCTCAACAAAGTCGCGGAATTCATGGGGTGGGCCGAAGCGGATCGTGGGCGCATAAAGCCCTACGGGCTGATAGCCCCATGATCCATCGAAGGGGAATTCAGACACGGGCAGCAGTTCAATATGCGTAAAGCCCATGTATTTCACATAATTCACAAGGTCTTGCGCCAGTTCTTTATAGCTCAGCGGCCTGCCCCCATCGTCATAGCGACGCCGCCATGACCCCAGATGCACCTCATAAATCGAGATTGGACTGGCCCGGTCGCTACGCTTTGCGCGCATCTTCATCCAGCCCGCATCATTCCAGCCATAGCCTGCAATATCGCGCACGACGGACGCTTTTTCAGGTGGATGTTGCGACCCAAAGCCAACCGGATCAGCCTTCAGCCGGGCGGCACCATCGGCCCCGATAATCTCGTATTTATAAAGCGCGCCGTCGCGCAGGTCGGGCACGAAGATTTCCCAGACACCGGTGGTGCCCGCACGTCGCATTGGATGGCGCCGCCCATCCCAGCGGTTGAAATCGCCCACAACGCTGACGCGCTGCGCGTTTGGGGCCCAGACCGCGAAATGCACGCCGGGTGTGTTTTGATGGGTCGTGACGTGGGCCCCCAGCACGCGCCACAGTTCTTTGTGCGTCCCCTCCCCGATCAGATGCTGGTCAAAATCGGTCAGAATGGGCTCAAAGGCGAAGGGATCGGCGGTGTGAAACTCCACCCCGTCGGCGTAGTCCATCGTCAGGCTGTAATCCTTGCCCGGCACGGGGCCGCTGAACACATCCCCCGCAACGCGGCTTAGCGGTGTTTCAACCCCGCCAACCACAGCACGGACCGCAACGGCGTCGGGCTGGAAGGTGGTGATCCAGCGCTTGCCGCCCAATTTTTGGGGGCCAAGCACGCTGAAAGGATCGGGATGGCTGCCTGCATTCAGGGCCGCAACATCGCCCTCACTTAGGAACGCCGCAGATCGCTTTTGGGTCGCATCGGTCTTTGGCATCAAAATACTCCGAAGTATTGTATGTTCTGAGCATAATCTGGGGCCAGTGTACCCATTGGCCAATTCAAGCATGTTCAGGCGAGGAACGTCAACCAAAGCACGGCATTAGACGTTGAAACGCAACCAGTATTGAAAGGCAAACCCCCAACTGCGTCGAATGTTCCACACTACCACGGGATCAGCACCAATGTGATGATCGGGAACAGGACCAAGACAACAACGCGCACCAGATCGGATGCCACAAAGAACAGCACAGCTTTATACGTCTCGATCATCGGCGTTTTGCGGTCCATCGCGTTGATGATGAACAGGTTCATGCCAACAGGCGGCGTAATCAGCCCCACTTCGACCACGATCAACACAAGGATACCGAACCAGATCGCAACCTGTTCGGTGTTGATGCGGTTCAGCGCCCCTTGGGTCGCCCCGCGCAATTCCAAAGCGCGGATTTGTTCGCGCGTCAGCTCGCCCCCCTCAGTAAGCGTTGCTTTGATTGCAGCCAGCATATCCGGTGCGACCGTGACCCCTTTCGCAAAAGCCTCGGCCGCTTTGTGGGCGTGAAGTTCGGCCAGTGTGACAAAGCTGAAATCAAGCCCCTGCATTACCGGCCAGAAGATCGGGATTGTCAGCAGGATCATCGATAAGCTGTCCATCAGACAGCCAAGCAGCAGGTAGAACACAAGGATAAAGACAAGCACCGCCCAAGGGCTGTACCCGCCGCCCGATACCCATGCCGCAATTTCCTGCGGCACTTGGGTCAGTGCAAGGAACCCGTTGTAGAACGCCGCCCCCAGTACAATGAAAAAGATCATCGCCGTAGAGCGTGCGGTGACCACAAAGCTTTCGCCCAATGTCGCCCGCGTCAGCCCGCCGTTCATGTAAGCGATCAACCCGGTGCCAAAGGCCCCCACTGCGGCCCCTTCGGTCGGTGTGAACCACCCGGCGTAAATGCCACCGACCACAAGGGCAAAAACAGCAAGGACCGGCCAGACCTTGACTAAAGCCACCATACGTTCGGGCCACGCCACCCGTTCACGGATACCTGCGGCCTTGGGGTAAAGGCGCACATAGATGGAAATCGCAATCACATAGCCAAGGGCGGCCAACATGCCGGGGATGAAGGCTGCAAGGAATAGCTTGGCGATGTTCTGTTCGGTCAGGATCGCATAGATCACAAGCACGACAGATGGCGGGATCAGGATGCCAAGGGTGCCGCCTGCCGCCAAAGTCGCCGTCGAAAAGCCCCCTGCGTAGCCATATTTGCGCAGCTCTGGCAGCGCGACCCGGCTCATGGTGGCAGCAGTGGCAAGCGACGATCCACAGATCGCCCCGAACCCCGCGCAAGCCCCGACAGCCGCCATCGCCACACCGCCTTTGCGGTGACCGATGAAACTGGCGGCGGCGGTGAACAGCGCCTGACTCATCCCGCCAAGCGTTGCGAAATGCCCCATCAGCAGGAACATCGGAATGATCGATAGCGAATAACTTGAGAATGTGGTGAAGGTCTCGGATTTCAGGCGAGAGATCGGCGTGTTCATATCGCCTGTGACAAGAACCAAGCCGACAAGGCCGGTCAGGAACATTGAAAGCCCGATGGGCACGCGCAGGAAAATCAAAAGCAGGAGTGCCGGGAAAGACATCACCCCGATGGCGATATCACTCAAGGGTCGGCCCCCAGATCAACGGGGAGGATTATGCGGCCCGTGACAAGTTCGCCAAGGCGCGCAAGTGCCAGATAAACGCCGACAAAAGCCGCAACGACAGCCCCCGTAAGGCTAAGCGCGTAGGCCCACCACAAGGGAAATTCGATCAGAAACGTCGTCTGGCCCGAATTCATCTTGCTCAGCATGCCTTGGCTTAGGGTCCAAGCGATCAGCACCAAGACGCCGGCAAAAAGCACCTCGGTCACTGTGCGCAAGACGCGGTTCACGCCTGCGGGAAAGCGGGACGTGAAAATATCAACCGATGCATGGCCGCCTGTGATCTGGCACAAGGGCAGAAAGGCGAAGATTGAAAAGGCGACCCCCGCCTCGATCAGTTCAAAGTCGCCATTCACGGGGCCAATGCCAAGGTTCAGCAGAAAGGTCGCGATGCCGGGGATGGTCGCCGCGATAAGGTCGCTGTGCAGGATGCCATTTAGCGACCGCCCCACAACGGACATACACACAAGCAGGATCAAGCCGACCAGCATCACGCCGCCCAGATAGGCCATCACTTGCGATAATTTCAGGAAAAAGCGATGCACCATGTCCCCCGGACAAATGGTTGTCGCGGCGCTGTGACATGCGCCGCGACATAGAATTCAGTTTAGTTGTTCGCGGCGTATTCCGCCATAAGGGCGCGCGCTTCATCAATCAGGGCCTGACCGTCCAGACCCTTTTCAGCGACATCCGCGATCCAATCCGCATAGATCGGCGCGACGACAGGTGCCCAATCCGCAGCGGCCTGTTCAGCACTGACCGTGATGATGTTATTGCCCAACTCTTCTGCAATGGCCCGTGCTGGAAGATCATATTCGGCCATTGTCGCACCACCAAAGACCGAGAAATCAAGACCGGAGTTTTGATCGATCACCGCCTGCAAATCAGCTGGCATTGCGTCATAGGCACCCTTGTTCATCGTCATCACAAAGGTCAACGTATAAAGGGCGGGACCTTCAAATTCTGTGTGGTTCTCGACCAGTTCCGGCACCTTCAGCGCGGTGGTGACTTCCCACGGGATTGTCGTGCCATCGATCACGCCTTTGGACAAAGCTTCAGACACGGCGGGAACAGGCATCCCGACCGGGGTCGCGCCTGTGCGCTCAAGCAGTTGGTTCACAAGGCGCGATCCGCCCCGCACCTTCATGCCATCCAGATCAGCCGGTGTTTCAACAGGGTCGGCAGAATGGATCACACCGGGGCCGTGCACCCATGTGCCAAGCATTTTCACGCCCGCGAATTCATCCTGCATATGCGCCTCATACATGTTCCAATAGGCATATGAGGCCGCGCGCGCATCTTCGACCATGAACGGCAGTTCAAACACTTCCGTGGTCGGGAAACGGCCCGGCGTATAACCAACGACCGTCCAGGCGATATCAATCGCACCGTCCTGAACTTGGTCATACAACTCAGGCGGGGCACCGCCCAGCGCCATGGCGGCAAAGCGTTCCACCTTGATACGCCCGTCGCTGTCCGCCTCGACTTTGTCCGCCCAGACATCAAGGATATGGACAGGGACATTGGCTTGGGGCGGCAGGAAATGCTGCAGCTTCAACGTCACCTCTTGCGCCATTGCTGATGTGGCCGAAAGGGCCGCAAGCGTGGCACTGCCAAGCACGCCTAAAAGCAATCTACGTGTTGTCATGGTATCATCTCCCAAGAGGTCAAGAACGGTTGATCCGCGCCAAAGTGTTTCGCAACTGCGCAGGGCTTGCAAGGCCCATTCAGCCCGCAAACCCCAAAACATACCCGGCATGCATCATGGGGGCAGCCCATCTTGGCGCGATCCATGAAAGCAAAGGCGCAGCCATCCGCCATCCAGCGTGCCCCCCCCAGAAAAACATCTCTTTGGTTTTAAAGTATCCCGGGGGGCTGCAAAGCAGCGGGGGCAGCACCCCCTCCGCACGCGCACCACAAACGCGACCGCCTAAAGGGGCAAACCAACGTAATTGGCCGCCAAATCGCGCCGCGCCGTTTCAGACGTGGCCAAATGGGCCAGCGTTGCCTTGCGCATTTGCGCTGCAAAAGCATCTTCACCTTCAAAGTGATGCAGCATTGTCGTCATTTGCCAACTCAGCCGCGTGGCTGTCCAAATCCGCGCCAGCGCCCGGTCTGAATATGCATCCACGCCCGTATCCTTGCCATGCATCACAGCATCAATCAGCGCCTGATAAAGATAAGTCACATCCGACAGCGCAAGATTCAGCCCCTTGGCCCCCGTAGGTGGCAGGATATGCGTGGCATCCCCGGCCAGAAACAGACGGCCCCAGCGCAAAGGTTCGCCCACATATGACCGCACCGGCGTGATTGATTTGTCAATCGACGGCCCCGTCACCAAGGCTTGGGCGGTTTTTTCCGGCAGGCAGGTCTTAAGCTTTGCCCAGAACCGATCATCCGACCAGTTTTCAACCCGCGCGGTTGTGGGCACCTGTACAGCGTAATACGCCTGCTTTTTGTGATGTTGGGATGCCAACGCAAAGCCATTGCGGGAATGGGCATAGATCACCTCTTGATGGGCGGGGGGTGTGCGGGCGCGCAGGCCAAGCCAACCGAAGGGATAGATCCGTTCGAAGGCGCGGCGCTTTTCGGCTGGAATGGTCTCTCGGCTGACGCCATGCACCCCGTCACAGCCAACCACATACAAACAGTCCAACCGGTGACGCGCGCCATCCAGCGTATAGTCCACATAAGGCGCACGCGTTGTCACATCCATGATGGACACATCCGACACGCCGTGGATGATCGTCGCGCCCAGCGCATCTTGTGCAGCATAAAGGTCAGCCGTGACTTCGGCCTCGCCGTAGATGACGACCTTTTTGCCGGTCACACGGTGAAAATCGATCCGCACCATCAGGTTATCGTCCGTCAGGCTAAAGCCTTCATGGGGGATGCCATCTTTGTCCAAACGATCCGCGACCCCGGCTTCGCGCAGGATATCAACCGATCCCGGTTCCAGTATTCCGGGGCAGCCGCGCGATGTGACATCCTTGCGGCTGGCCCGTTCAAGCACCACCGTGGCAATCCCAAATCGGTTCAGAAGTTGCGATAACAACAGGCCAGATGGTCCCCCACCGATAATCGCCACCTGTGTTTTCATCCCAATGCCCCCCCAAGCATATCCTTGACGCTACAGCCGATTTTCCCAAGTGCAAGGATGATTTCGCGACAAACCATTTGCGCATCCGCCCTTTGCGGGTAAAGGACAGGCATGAAACCACTTGATATCTTCTGCGTCACCGTCCCCGGACTTGAACCCCTTTTGGCAGAGGAAGCTTTGGCTCTTGGCCTGTCGGGCGCGACCCCTGTGAAAGGTGGCGTGACTTTTGCGGGCCATTGGAACGCGATCTGGCGGGCGAACCTGCGTCTGCGCGGGGCGACGCGGGTCTTGGTGCGCATCGGCAAATTCCGCGTCTTTCACTTGGATGAACTTGAACGGCTGGCGATGGACTTCCCGTGGGAGGATACGTTCCGCCCAGACGTACCCTTAAAGATCGAGGTCACAAGCAAAGCCTCCAAGGTCGATAACACCGAGGCGATCACCCAGCGCATCGCCAAAGCCTTGCAGGCCACCGTCGGTGTCACGGTCAGCGACAGCGCCGCAATCACCTTGCGGGTGCGCATTGATAACAACCTTTGCCTGCTCTCGGTCGATACTTCGGGTGATCCGCTGCACATTCGCGGCCATAAGCAATTTATCGGCAAAGCCCCCATGCGCGAAAGCTTTGGGTCTTTGATCCTGCGCCATTGCGGTTATGACGGCACGCGGCCCTTAGTTGATCCCATGTGCGGCTCTGGCACGTTTCCGATAGAAGCGGCTGAGATTGCACGCGGGCTTGCCCCCGGTCGATCACGCGCGTTTGCGTTTGAGAACCTTGCGAGTTTTCACGCAGAGCGTTTCGCCGCCGAGCTTGCCAAGATTGAAACCGACGACACCGACCTGCGCTTTTACGGCAGCGACCGGGATGCGGGGGCTGTCAAAGGGGCCGGCGAAAATGCCGAACGCGCAGGCGTTGCAGATATCATCACCTTCAAGCACCACGCCATCAGTGACCTGCCCCGCCCTGACGGCCCGCCCGGTCTGGTCATGGTCAACCCGCCCTATGGCGGGCGGATCGGGAACAAGCGCGATCTGTTTGCGCTTTATGGCGCTTTGGGCAAAACATTGACCCAGAACTTCGCAGGCTGGAAAGTCGGCCTTGTGACCTCTGAACCCAGCCTTGCCAAGTCCACGGCGCTGCCTTGGGTCAAAGACCGGCTGACATTTGATCATGGGGGCATGAAGGTTTCGATCTATCAAACAGGGCCTTTAGCGGGCGCATCCTGACGCGAAACCGGTGAAAAACGTCATATCTGACGAATTTTCGAACCAAACTGCAACAGGATGGTTGTAATTTTGACATGTGACGCTTTCGTGAATTGAATTCGCACCGCGCGTCATGAACTGAAGACATATTCCGAAAGCTGCTTAGAAGAATGACCAGTATGACACTTACACGCCGCCACTTTCTCCAGACGGGTCTTGCCGCTGGCCTCCTCCCTTTGGCCACGCAGGCGCAAGCTGTGCAACTGCCCGCCCATTTGATGCCCACTGTTGTCCCCGTCGGGGGCCGCATCCCGCAAGGCCAGATCGAGGTTTTCCCAGACGAATTCCATCTGTATTTCGGGATTTATGAAGGCAATGCCATTCGCTACGGCGTTGGCGTTGGCCGCGCAGATCTTTATGAGCCGGGCACTTTCACCATTGATCGCAAGAAAGAATGGCCCGATTGGCGCCCCACGGACGAGATGATCGAACGTGAGCCTGAAAAATACGAACAGTTCAAAGACGGCGTGCCCGGTGGCCCGGAAAACCCGCTTGGGGCGCGTGCGCTTTATCTGCAGTACCCGACAGGGCGCGATTCATACCTACGCATCCACGGAACCACCGCGCCGCGCACGATTGGGTCGGCTGTGTCCAACGGCTGTGCGCGTCTGGTGAACGAACATATTGAAGATCTCTATCGCCGCGTGCCCATCGGCACCCGCGTGATCCTGCATTCAAAGGGTGTGTCCAGCGGTTTGTTCCAAACAGAACCGGTCGAGGCGTAGGGTGGGCAATCTGCCCACCTCTTTGGTGGACATCCCACCTCTCTATAACAAAACCGCCTGACCCGTGGCCGCGCTTTGCTGCGCGGCCATCCCCATGCGGACGGCCCAAGCACCATCTGCCACCGTCACCTCAACTTCGCCCTCACCGCGCAGTACCGCGTTGAACCGCTGATGTTGGTAATAGGTCGATCCATTGTGATCCCCTGCCTCAAGCAGTGTCGGGTCCACCGGGATTTCACTGCGCACAGGCCCCTTTGGCGCACGCGGTGAAATCACCAGTTGCGGCACGGGCGGATCACCCAAAAGCTTCGGCCAGAACCGCCCCGGCCCCGGAACCAGCGCTTCGATCTTGGCCTTGGGCCCAATCGCCGTGATCTCTTCCTGATATTCAGCCCCTTCGGCAAACATACACAACTCAAGCATCGCGCGGGTGCCATTGGCAAAGTCGATGATCACATAGCCATGGTCCCAGATATCAGGTGTTTCCTCATTGTAGCGTTCGTCCAGATGATTGAACCCCTGCCCGGCACTGGCCATGACACGCACAGGATCGGCCTGCAGGATCACGCGCATCAGATCAAAGAAGTGGCAGCATTTTTCAACCAATGTGCCACCCGTCTTGGCATTAAAACGGTTCCAGTCGCCGATCTTGGGCAGGAACGGAAAGCGATGTTCGCGGATGGTCAGCATCTTGATCCCGCCGGTGGCCTGCTCGGCCTGCTGGATCAGGGCTGCGACCGGGGGCATATAGCGATACTCCATCGCGACCCAGACGGGGTGCGGATAGTCCTTGAACAGCGCTTCAATGTTGGCATCTTCCGAGGCGGTATAAAGCGGCTTCTCGCACAGGATCGGTAAGGGCCGGGTCGCCACAATCTGGCGAAGCTGCGGCACATGCAAATAGTTCGGGCTGACGATCACCCATGCATCCACATCCGGGTAGGTCAGCAAATCCTCAAAACTGTCGGCCACGTAAGCCTCCTGCGCCAGCGTCGCCGCACTCTGGGCAAGATCGCGCACCGGGTCATAGACCGCCGTGACCGCGCCATGCGGCAAAAGGTTGATATTCTGGATATGCTCGCGCCCCATCATGCCGCAGCCGATCAATCCATACCTGACGTTTTCCAACATTTTTAGCCTTTTCCCATGCGCGAAACGTATCGCGCCTTGTCTATATCAAACCATGTGCGGGAATATTCTTCCGCGCTGCCCTCGCTTGTCCGGCTCACCCGCTCGATATATCCGACCGCCGCGCCCGGTGCTGGATCAAAGCGCGCATCCGCCCAAGCGGGCACAGCAGCAACGCCAATCCGATCCTCGACACTGGCAATGACCAGCCCCAGCGTTTCGCGGTAATAAAGATACAGGCTATCCGACAAATCATCCCGCGTGATCACGTCTTTCCAGCCACCATCCAGCCAGATTTCCTCAAGCGCGATGACATCATCATCCAAGCGGCGCAGCCGCCGAATACGATGGCCTTCAGCGTTCGGGCCAAAGCGCGGGCCTTCGGGTTTGGGCAAACGATCCACGCTTAGCACTTCAGCCGTGGGCAGGCCCCCGCCCTGCACGCGCTCTAGCCGGAAGAAGGCATAAACCGATTCAACCCCCGGCTTGTGGCGCACATAATTGCCGGACCCTTGGATGCGTTCCAAAAGCCCCTTGGCCTCAAGATCGCCCAGCGCTTTGCGCAGCGTGCCAACGGCAATTCCAAGATCGGCGGCCATATCCCGTTCGGGCGGCAAGCGCGCGCCATCGGCGATGTGCCCGGCGGCAATCTCGCGGATCAGGCGTTCACTGATCTGGATGTATTTCGGAAGTGGCTGCGCCCCTGCCATTACGCCGCCCTCCCCGCGTCGCAGAAAATTGATACAGTATTGTTACAATCAGTTTGCCGTGCTACGCAAGTGGGAACGCAGATTCTTGGGGGAAGAAAATGGACCAAGTTGTCCCTGTCACAAGCGCCGACCTGACGGGCGCGGAAGTCAGCTGGTTTTCAGCCCTGTGTTCTGACGACTACCAGTTCCTTGGCGTCCCTGATCCTGATCTGCGATCTTCATGGGACCACTGCAAAAACATCGCGCTTGAGGCCGAAGCGCAGGGTTTCCGCAACATCCTTGCCCCCTCATCCTACCAAGTTGGCCAGGACACGTTGTCTTTCGTGGCTGGCATGGCCCCCTTGACGGAACGGATGAATTTCCTCGCCGCTATCCGCTGCGGTGAAATGCAGCCCATCATGCTGGCGCGCACTGTGGCGACCCTTGATCACATGCTCAAAGGGCGGCTGACGCTCAACGTGATCTCCTCAGACTTCCCCGGCGAAGTCGCCGAAAGCAAATACCGCTACAAACGCAGCCACGAAGTCGTCGAAATCCTGCGTCAAGCCTGGACCCAAGACGAAATCACCCATCACGGTGAGGTGTACACTTTCGACAAAGTCCCCACTGGGCCCGCCAAACCCTACCAGCAAAACGGCGGCCCCCTGCTCTATTTCGGCGGCTACTCCCCCGACGCCATCGAACTTTGCGGCGCGCAATGCGACGTCTACCTCATGTGGCCCGAGACCCAAGACCAACTGGCCGAACGCATGAAAGCCGTCCATGCCCGCGCCGAAGCGCACAATCGCACGCTGGATTATGGCCTGCGCGTCCACATGATCGTGCGCGACACGGAAGCCGAGGCGAAAGAATACGCCGACTACATCGCCAGCAAACTTGATGATGAATACGGCAAACTGATCCGCGACCGGGCCCACGACAGCATCTCCTTAGGCGTCGCGCATCAGGCCCGCGCTCGCGAACTCTCCGACCAATTCGGCTATACCGAACCGGGTCTTTGGACAGGCGTCGGGCGCGCGCGCTCTGGCTGCGGTGCCGCCCTTGTCGGGTCCACCGATCAGATCATGTCCAAAATTGAGGGCTATCAGAAGATGGGCATCCGTGCTTTCATCTTCTCAGGCTATCCGCACATCGACGAATGCAAACACTTTGGGCAAAAAGTCATGCCCCACCTCAAAACCGTTTCCCTGCCCCACGCCTACGGACGCGTGCCCGCAAAGACACCCGCAACACCCCTTGGTACAGGACCCCGCACGTGAATCGCATCGACATTACCAAAGACCTTTCCTTCTCACGCATCATCTACGGCATGTGGCGGCTGGCCGAAGCGGCAGATACCTCGCCCGCCCATGTGCAAGCCAAGATCGAGGCCTGTCTTGAACAGGGTATCACCACGATGGATCAAGCCGACATTTACGGCGGCTATGAAGCGGAAGAGGTCATGGGGGCCGCGCTGAAAGCGGCACCACACCTGAAAGACCAGATCGAGGTCGTGACCAAATGCGATATCCTTGTGGGTGCCGGGCGCTACAGCGATGTGCGGGTGAAGCACTATGATACATCTGCCGCGCACATCCGCGCCTCGGTCGATCATAGTTTGCGCCTGATGAACATCGACAAGATCGACACGCTGCTGATCCACCGCCCAGACCCGCTGATGGATCACCACGAAACCGGTGCAGCACTCGATGAAGTGGTGGCAAGCGGCAAGGTACGCAGCGTGGGTGTGTCAAACTTCAAACTGCACGACTGGACATTGCTGCAATCGGCGATGAAAACACCGCTGATTACCAACCAGATCGAACTGTCCCTCGCCGCCCACCAAGGCTTTACCAATGGCGATGTGGCCTACCTGCAGGAACAGGGCATCCCCATCATGGCATGGTCGCCCCTTGGCGGCGGCCTTCTGATGACCGGCGCGGGCGAGGCACAGACCGCACTCGCCAAAATGGCCGACAAGCACAGCACAACGCCTGATGCCATCGCCATCGCTTGGCTGCTCGCGCACCCCGCGCAGATCATGCCGGTGATGGGCACCAACGATCTGGCGCGGATCAAGGCGTTGTCCAAAGCAAACGACGTCACGCTGGATCGGCAGGACTGGTACGAACTCTACACCGCAGCATTAGGCAACGAGGTCCCATAATGGACGCAGGCACCATCCAGACATTCGACCCCTCAGGCGACAGCGACAACTTTCGCGCAGCACTTGGCAGCTTTGTGACAGGGGTGACAATCGTGACCACCGACAGCCCCGAAGGGCCCGTCGCCATCGTGGCCAACAGCTTTGCAAGTGTCTCGCTCGACCCGCCACTGGTGCTGTGGTCCCCGGCCAAAGCCTCTAAACGGTTCGAACATTTCGCAGGTTCACGGCGCTTTGCCGTCCACGTGCTGTCGGCCAAGCAACGCGACATCTGCGCGGCGATCATCACATCCAAAACCGCGATCAAAGACGTGCCCACGCATCTTTCGCACTGCGGCATGCCCATCATCGAAGACGCGCTCGCCACGTTTGAATGCAACCTTGAAGCCACCCACGACGCCGGCGACCACGTCATCGTGGTGGGCCGCGTCACCAAAGCCCACCACCGCCCCGGCAACCCCCTCGTCTTCCACGCCGGGCAATACGGAGAATTCAACGCGACCTAAAACCCCTCTTTGGTTTCAAAATATCCCGGGGGAGGCGCAGCCGGGGGCGTCGACATTGTTGCTCGAACCAATGGCGCAACAAAGTCGACCCCCAAGACATAGAATAGAATGCGGCGCAGCCGCACATTTTCACAGCAAGGGAGGAGCCGCGTGTCGGTCTTGCTAACGATCTTGAAGCCACTGGAGTGGCTCAACACCCAGCTTTTGCAGGTGGGTAAGGTCATCGCGGTGATCGCCTTGGCGATTATGGTCTGCCTGATCCTCGCGCAGGTTTTCTTCCGCTATGTCCTTGGCGATGCACTGAACTGGACCGAAGAAGGAGCGCGCTTCGGGATGCTCTGGCTGACCGGACTGATGGCTCCGCTGGCGTTTCGCCAAGGGGGGTTCGTGTCCATCGACATGCTCGAACGCGCACTGCCCCGCGTGCTGTCAGCGGTCCTCACACTGCTGCTGCTCACCATCTCGATGGCCGTCCTGATCATTGCTTGGGACAAGGGGCTGAACAATCACGTCGACAGCCTGTCGGGGCGCGGCAGCTCGGCCACGTTGCGCATCCCACTTGATCTGATCGGGGGCGAGACGATCAAGTTCAAAAACCAATGGCAATACGCCTCGCTTTGGGTCGGGATCAACCTGCTGATCCTCGTGAACATCGAATTGATCATCCGACAGATCATCACGCTGCTTGGCGGCGGTGACCGGCTCACCGACTTCACCGTTAACCAAGTCGCGGGGGCCGAATAATGCTGCTCTGGTTCCTCCCCGTCTTTCTGATCCTGATCATGATCGGCCTGCCGATTGTCTTCGCCCTGCTCGCCGCGCCCGGCGCACTTCTCTACGCAAATGGACAAGAACGCGACGTCGCGATCCTTTATCGCAACCTTTACAACGGCATGGACAGCTTCCCGCTTATGGCGCTGCCCTTTTTCATGCTGGCAGGCGAAGTCATGAACCGGGGCGGGATCACCACGCGGCTTGTGGAATTTTCCCAAGCCTTCATGGGCCACCTCCGGGGAGGCCTCGCGCATGTGAACATTCTCTCCTCCATTCTCTTCGCAGGCCTCTCCGGCTCTGCCGTCGCGGACACATCCGCGCTTGGCTCCACGCTCATCCCCGCGATGGAGAAGAACGGCTACACCCGCCGCTTTGCCGCCGCGATCACAGCAGCCTCCAGCGTCATCGGCCCGATCATCCCGCCCTCCGGTATCATGATCATCTACGCCTATGTGATGGGGGAATCCGTCGCCGCCTTGTTCCTCGCAGGCATCGTCCCCGGCATCATGGTCGGCGTGGGCCTGATGGTGATGGTGCGGCTGCTGGCCGACAAATACGACCTGCCCAAGGCCGAGCGGATCGTGACCACCAATCAGGAAATCAGCCGAACCGAATATTGGGTCAGCTTTGCGCTGCTGCGGATCAACTTCGCAGGCATCCTTGTGGCGATCTATGCCGGGTTGTCCACGCGCATCGGCCTCGCGTCCTTTGATGCGGCGGGCGACAAGATCCACAGCATCAACCTTTGGATCATCTTCGCATGCATGCTGGTCATCGCGCATTTCATGCTGATGCACTACCGCACGATGGTCAGCCACGATTTCCGCATGGTCTGCAAAAAAGCGGTCGCGCCGCTGCAGACCCCCGTCATCATCCTCGGCGGCATCCTTGTCGGCGTCATGACGCCAACCGAGGCCTCTGCCGTCGCCGTGGCCTACGCGCTGATTGTGTCGTTCTTCGTGCTGCGCAGCATGAAAGTCGGCGACCTCTACCAAGTGCTGGCCAAATCAGCTCTGGCCACCTCTGCCGTCCTCCTGCTGGTCGGCGCAGCTGTGGCCTTCAAGACCGTGGTCAGCCTCTCCAACGCCCCAAGCATCCTTGCTGAATTCATTCTCAGCCTGTCGGAAAACCCGCTGATGCTGCTGTTCCTGATCAACATCCTGCTCTTCATCGTTGGCATGTTCCTCGACGCAGGCCCAGCAATCATCATCCTCGGACCCATCCTTGGGCCTATCTTCGTCGACCTTGGCGTGCACCCGGTGCATTTCGCGATCATCATGTCCGTGAACCTGACCGTCGGGCTGGCAACGCCGCCGATGGGGCTGGTGCTCTTCGTGGCCTCTACGGTGTCGGGCGAAAAGGTCGAAACCATCGCCAAGGCGATCCTGCCATTCCTTGCGGTCGAAATCTTTGTGATCTTCCTGATCACCTATGTTCCGGCCATTTCCATGACGATCCCCCGCTTGACGGGCTTCGTCCAATAACTTCAAATCACGATCACCAAAGGGAGAAAACAATGATCAAACATTTGACAAAAGTGGCTGCTGCGGCGGCCTTACTCACGGCACCGTTCGCGGCCTGGGCCGATGGGCACCAGGAATTCACGATCCGGGCGACTGCCAATTCAAACGAAAACGACGAAGACTATGACGGTCTGGTCGTGTTCAAGAACTACGTTGAAGCGGCCTCAAACGGGCGCATCGGGGTGGAGCTCTTCATCGGGACACAGCTTTGTTCAACCGGTGCGGAATGCCTTGAAGGCGTGGCTGAAGGGTCAATCGATGTCTACATCTCGACCTCCGGCGGGGCGGCTGGCATCTTCCCATATGTGCAAGTCCTCGACCTGCCCTACCTGATGTCGGATGACCGCGTGGCCGAACATGTGCTGACCGGCGATTTTACCCGCACCATGCGCGATATGGCGTTGGAAACTTCCGACAACACGATCCGTCTGATGACTATCGGGAACACAGGTGGCTGGCGCAACTTTGCGAACACACAGCGCCGGGTGCAGTCGCCATCCGACATGGACGGTTTGAAAATCCGCACCGTGGTCGCCGACCTGCCGCAGGAACTGGTACGCGCGCTTGGTGCCTCTCCGACGCCAATCCCATGGCCCGAGCTCTTCACATCGTTCCAGACCGGCGTCGTGGATGGGTCCAAGAACGGGATCACCGACATCATGGGCATGAAGTTCCCGGATGCGGGCTTGCAGTATGTCACGCTTGATGGGCACGCCTACATGGGTGCGCTTTGGTGGATGAGCAACGAAAACTTCATGGCGATGCCAGAAGACCTGCGCCGGGTTGTTGTAGACGGGTTCAGCCAGTTGCAGCAGGCCACATTCGCCTCACCCAAGCGCAAGTCGATTGAGGCCTATGAAGCCTTCGTCGCAGGCGGCGGTGATCTTTACGTCCCAACACCCGACGAAAAGGCCGCATTCGCAGCAGCCGCCGAGCCTGTACAGGGCTGGTTCCGCGAAAACGTAGACGGAGGCAACCAAATCCTCGATGCGCTCATCGCAGCCGTGGGTGAAGCCGAGGCCGAGCTGGCCGCGGATTATGCGAGCGACTTGAACTAAGCCGTTTCAGCTTCACAATAGAGGGGGGCCGGGCACATTTGCGCGGCCCTTTTTCTTTGGTAAGGCCAAAAGGCATAGGCCCACCAAGAGCCCCCCACATGCCCCTACGTCAAAAATAATAAGACCCACTTCCTAACATTGGTCATAAATTTGCCTAAAAAAGCGGCAATACAGAATCTCGAACCAGTATCGAGAGAGTACAGACAATGTTAAAAAGAGTAATCGGAACTGCCCTTGCGGCCGCGCTTATTGCCGGCCCTGCAGCGGCACAACAAGCCGGAGGTGGCGTCTCACCTTATGTCATGAACACCCTGTTCGTCGTCTTCTGCGGCGTCCTTGTGATGTGGATGACAGCAGGCTTTGCCATGGTCGAGGCCGGCTATGTGCGTGAAAAGAACGTGATCAACCAATGTGCCAAGAACATTGGGCTGTTCGCGATTGCCTCAACGGCCTTTGTCCTCAGCGGCTACGGCTTCATGTTCCCGAACGGGGCATGGATTTCGCCGGGTGTTGTCGGCTTTGACGGGGTGATCCGCATTGAGGACGTCGTCGAAGGCGGTGACCGCTTTACCGGACGCGGCCATGCAAGTGCGGGCGACATCTTCTTCCAGTCGATGTTCTGTGTGGCGATTGCGTCAATCGTGTCCGGCACCATTGCCGAACGTATGAAACTGGCACCCTTCTTCATCTTCACAGCGATCTTCACAGCGCTCCTTTACCCTGTGCAGGCGTCCTGGACATGGGGCGGCGGTTTCCTTGCAACCGACCTTGGGTTCAAAGACCTTGCAGGCAGCACCGTGATCCACGTGGTCGGCGGGATGGCAGCCCTGACAGGTGCGCTTTTTGTTGGATCGCGCAATGGGCGCTTTGTTGATGGCAAGAAAATGGCCCTTGGGAACTTCTCTATGCCACTGGCCACTATTGGGACATTGATCCTGTGGATGGGGTGGTACGGGTTTAACGCCGGATCTTACCTGAGCTTCTCAACAGATGCAGATGCCGCCAACGTGGCACGTATCTTCCTGAACACTAACATGGCAGCAGCCGGTGGTGTGATTGTGGCGGCCTTCGTGTCCTACTTCCGTGAAAACCGCTTTGATCTGTCGTTCATGCTGAACGGTGCTTTGGGTGGCCTTGTGGCGATTACAGCCGAACCGCTGTACCCTGACCCGCTTGCAGCTTTGGCGATTGGGATGTTTGCAGGCCTGATCCTGTTCTGGTCCATCCAGTTCCTTGAGTACATGGAAATCGACGACGTGGTCGGCGCGATCCCTGTACACCTGTTCTGTGGCGTTTGGGGCACTGTGGCTGTGGCCTTCTCAAACCCTGACGCGACCTTCCTTGGTCAAATCGGATCAGTTGTGATTGTCATGCTTTACGTGGCCGCAACAACCAGCATGGTGTGGTACACGCTCAAGACAACCATGGGTCTGCGGGTTCAGTCCAATGTCGAAGAATCCGGCATCGACGAAGCCAACTATGTGATGAGCAGCTGATCATCTGATCACGGCCTCACGCAGAGGTCCTTGGCCAAGGCAGACCAATCTTGGAATGCCTTGGCAGAACAGGCAAACACCCGTTTGTCCCCTGTGTAAGAAGTGAAGCGCTGCAAAAAATGTATCGTTTCTGTTTGGAGTACAGCAGATGAAATTGCTGATAAATGGGCTCGTAATCGCGGCAAGCGTTCTTGCAAATGCCGCAAGTGCCGAAGTCACCCTGATCGTCGATGGGGAAGAATATACCCTGTCTGCCTTGATGGAAAACTGTCAAAGCCTTTCAGATAATCCGGTCGCCCAGATCACCTGTTTCAACACAGTGTCCAAACTGGTTGAAGAGCAATCGGGTCAAGACCCCGTCGATCAGGTCTCTGTTTCTGACAGCCTTGAGGCCTTCCGCACGGTCGCCCAATATCAGGATGCTGAATCCGGGCTTTTGGTTGGTGGATCAGACTGCCAAATCCAAATCCTGTATTATGGCAACTACTTCCACCTCAGCCGTCGTAATGTGTCATCAATCGATTTGCTGAGCGCCAGCTTTGATGCATCCCAAATGCAATCTGATTCAATTTCAGAGGTCCGCGGGGCGCAGCTCCCTGTCGTTCAGGCCGAAATGAACGATGGCGCGAAAGCCTCTATCCGTGGCGGGGTCGCAATTGAATCCGCACAATACGGCTTTGCACCCAAATCCCCCCGTGCATCGGTCGGTGAATACGCCATCGAGGTCACCCGCCAACTTGATGCCGATGAAAGCCGCCGCTTTGATTTCGTGCTGGTGCATCCCGGTCGTAGCGACGATACCGATGACATCTGGGACGCCTTTGATACCTTGGTCGGGGCCTGCAACTAGGTCAAGGCCACGACGCAGGCGCGTTAAACAAAGTGCCACTAAACGAATATCAAAGGGCCGCTCACCTGAGCGGCCCTTTTCCGTCAGATAAAGCACAGGACAGCGGGGTTGGCGGGTGCTTGGAAACGCTTGAGAAGCATTTCAGCGCAGCGCGGTAATGTCGGCTTCGAGCGGACCGCAGCGAATGTCTGGTTCGAGCCCTCTTTACCGGTTGCTGCACTGTGCACCAATATCCGCTTCTCAGGCTCCGGCCAAAACCGTGACAAAATCAAAAGCAGTTTTGCCAAGGGTTTGTGGCACAAGACTTTCCAACGATTCCAATGTCAGTAACGCCTGTGACAAAAACGACCGTTTTTGGCGCATAGGTA
>CAYPVL010000002.1:9845-74893 GCA_964414165.1 uncultured Cognatiyoonia sp. | reverse complement strand
GAATTTCATTGTCGAAGTGGCCGATGTTCCCAACGATGGCCATATCCTTCATCGCGCGCATATGCTCGATACGAATGACGTCCTTGTTGCCAGTGGTCGTGATGAAGATATCGGCGCTATCGACAACGTCTTCCAGCACAACAACCTCAAAGCCATCCATGGCAGCCTGCAGCGCGCAGATCGGATCGACCTCGGTCACTTTCACCCGGGCACCGGCCCCACGCAGCGAAGCAGCAGAACCTTTACCCACATCGCCATAACCCATGACAACGGCAACCTTGCCAGCCATCATCGTGTCAGTGGCGCGACGGATGCCGTCAACAAGGGATTCTTTGCAACCGTATTTATTGTCAAACTTGGATTTTGTGACCGAGTCATTCACATTGATCGCAGGGAAAGGCAGTTGGCCGTTCTTGTGCAGATCATAAAGGCGGTGAACACCAGTTGTCGTCTCCTCAGACACACCCAAGATCGCAGCTTTCGTCTTGGCAAACCAACCGGGGGTTTCGGCCATACGCTTCTGAATCTGCTTCTTGATCACTTCTTCCTCTTCCGAGGTCGGGACCGCCAGAATATCTTCACCCGCTTCCATGCGGGCACCAAGCAATACATAAAGGGTCGCATCGCCACCATCATCAAGGATCAGGTTCGGCCCTTCCGGGAACATAAAGGACTTATCCAGATAGTCCCAGTGTTCTTCCAATGACTGGCCCTTGATCGCAAAGACCGGCGTGCCGCCAGCGGCAATTGCAGCGGCAGCGTGGTCTTGGGTTGAAAAGATGTTGCACGACGCCCAACGCACGTCAGCACCAAGATCAACCAGTGTTTCGATCAAAACAGCAGTTTGAATCGTCATATGAAGCGACCCAACAATACGCGCGCCTTTCAAGGGCTTGCTATCGCCATACTCAGCCCGCAGCGCCATCAGCCCCGGCATTTCGGTTTCGGCAATATCCAGTTCCTTACGGCCAAATGCGGCAAGGTTGATGTCTTTGACGATGTAGTCATTGGCCATACGACTGGCTCCCTCATATCTGTGGTTGGCTGGGATGTAGCATTGGGGTTCAGGCAGGGCAATGGATGCAAAGTGGTTGCGGCGATTGGTCAGGTTTGGTCTTTAGGTTCCTAAATAGAACGAAGGTAGCTGCCGCAATGAAACAACCCCGCGCATGGCAACGTATGCTTTCGGGCCGTCGCCTTGATTTGCTTGACCCCACCCCTGTCGATATCGAGATCGCGGATATTGCCCACGGTTTGGCTTTCGTGGCGCGCTGGAATGGGCAAACCCATGGGGATTTCGCCTATTCCGTTGCTGAACACTCCTTGCTGGTCACTGACATCTTTCTGGCCCGTCAGCCGAACGCGCCGATCAAATGGCAGTTGGCCGCTTTGCTGCATGACGCCCCGGAATATGTGATCGGCGATATGATTAGCCCGGTGAAGGCTGCCGTTGGACCGGGGTATGAGGTGCTTGATGATCGCCTGATGGCCGCGATTCATATGCGCTTTGGCCTGCCTGCGCAGATTCCAGTGTCGGTGAAGAAACAAATCAAGAAGGCCGATAAGATTTCTGCATGGCTTGAGGCAACGCAGATCGCCGGGTTTTCAAAGGCCGAGGCGGACAAATTTTTCGGAAAGTTTGACCCTGATTTCACCGCCAAATTCAAAATCCACCTACGCCCACCCGCAGAGGTGCGCGCCGATTTTACCGCCCGCCACAACGCATTATTGGAGAGATTATGACCCTGACCATCCGCCCAATGCGGCGCGAAGATGCCGCTGCTTGCACCGATATTGTAAACGACATCATCGCGCGTGGTGGTACAACTGCATATGAAAAACCCTATACCGTTGATGGGTTTGATGCACACTATCGCCAAGAGCCGCCCATCAGTATGGTCGCACTGAACGGCGATCATGTGGTTGGCTTTCAAGCGGTTTTTGAAGTCGAACCGGGGCTATATTCGATTGGTACATTCACCGACCGCCGCGCGCTTGTGAAAGGCGCGGGCACCGCGCTTTTTGACGCGACGCTAAGCGCAACCAAAGCACGCGGTGGCACGGCTATCCTTGCGAAAATCACATCAGACAATACGGGCGGTTTGGCCTTCTATTCCCGCATGGGTTTTACCGACTTTGACGTAAAGAAGGGCGATCTGACCCGGCCCGATGGCACAGTCGTGGACCGGATCATCAAACGGTTCCCGCTATAGGCCTTAGCGCATCCCAACATCACGCATAGCGCGGCGGCGGCGTTCGGCCTCAAGTCGCTCAACCTCCCATGTTTTAAGGGGGCGGCGCTGAAGGTGTTCCGGGAAACGTGTGGCGGCGTGAAATGTGTTTGCGAATATTGTAAGCATGGCTATCATCCTTTTATTGGTGTATGCCAATCCATACGCTTAAATACGCCGTATTTCCGAGTCACTATGATTTCTATCATGTTAGTAAAACTTACATAATGAACTGGAACGATATTCCTTCCCTTGCCGCATTGCGCGCGTTTGAAGCTTTGGCGCGCCACGGAACAATGTCTGCTGCGGCCGCGTCACTGAACGTGACCCATGCGGCGATTGCCCAACATCTGCGCACGCTAGAGGCCCATCTTGGCGTGCAACTTGCCAAACGTGCCGGGCGCGGGATGCAATTGACGGCAGACGGCCAAGCCCTTGCCACAAGCCTAAGCGAGGGGTTCAGTGTGATCGAAGCGGGGGTCAGGGCAATCACAACCGCGAAGGCGGACAAGCCGCTGAGTATTACAACGACCCCAAGCTTTGCGGAAAACTGGCTGCTACCCCGGCTTAGTCAGTTCTGGGCCACGCATCCGACAATCATGTTGTCGATCACGCCAGACCGTGCTGTCGTTGACCTGCGTCGGGACGATTATGATCTGGCAATCCGCTATGGAACTGGCGATTGGCCGGGCATGAAATCGACGTTCCTTGTGCCCGCAGATTACGTTGTGGTGGCTGCCCCTTCGATCCTGAAAGGGCACTGCCCAAGCAGCATCGCCGACCTCAACGATTTGCCGTGGGTGTTTGAGGCCGTCCATCAGGAACCACAGCGCTGGGCAGTTGAAAACGGGCTTGATCTGGCGTGCTGTCAGATGAAAACCTTCGATACTCTCAATATGACCTTGTCAGGATTGCGTGCAGGTCTGGGTGTTTCCGTCGTCTCGCGCGCATTGGTCGAACGCGACCTTGAAAATGGGGCCCTTGTCGAAGTGACAGCAGTGCCGCCAACGGGCGTAGGCTATCATATCGTTGAATTACCAGACCGCACATCAGCCAAAGCGAAGGTATTCAAAAAGTGGCTACTTGCCGCCGCCTAGCGTGGGCTGCGTTTGGCAAGGATGCGCTGCAAAGTGCGCCTGTGCATATTGAGGCGACGGGCCGTTTCAGACACGTTGCGATCACATAGCTCATACACGCGCTGAATATGTTCCCAGCGCACGCGATCCGCGCTCATCGGGTTTTCCGGGGGCGGGGGAAGTTCGTCCCCTTTGCTCAGAAGCGCATTGGTGACGTCTTTGGCATCTGCTGGTTTGGCCAGATAATCCGTTGCGCCGATCTTCACGGCAGCAACCGCCGTCGCAATCGCACCATAGCCCGTCAGCACAACGATCCGGCTGTCAGGGCGTCGTTCGCGCAGAACCTCGACAACGTCCAGCCCGTTGCCATCTTCAAGACGCAGATCAACAACCGCATAGGCAGGGGGTCTAGAGGTCGCGATGGCTTTGCCTGCCGCGACTGTTTCGGCCATTTCCACGGTAAAGCCGCGCTTTTCCATCGCCTTGGCAAGGCGCTTCAGAAAGGCTTCGTCATCATCCACAAGCAAAAGGGATGGGTCAGGTCCTAGATCTAAATCAACCATGTTCATCGTGCGGGCCTCCATGCGCTAACAAGAAGGTAGCTTTTGTTTCGGGCCCGTCAAATCGTCAGCCCGCCAGAAAACACGCCATAGTTTCGGCAACGTGTTCTGGCGTCGCGTCGCGCTTGAAAAAAGCGACAAAGCCATCCGCAGGCGTGACAAAATAGGAATAGACCGAATGGCTGACGAGGTAATAGTCAGTCCCGTCCTCCTCGGCTTTGTAAAAGGTGCGGTAGGCATCTGATGCGGTCTTGATCTGGGCCTCAGATCCCGTCAGGCCAATCATCTTGGGGTGAAAGTTCTGGATATAGTCGCCGACCACGGCGGGCGTGTCACGGTTTGGATCAACCGTGATAAAGATCGGCGTCGCGCTGTGCCCGTCCTCGGCCAAGATATCGACAGCGGCAGCATTGCGGGCATTGTCGATCGGGCAGACATCGGGGCAGAAAGTATAGCCAAAATAGATCAAGGAAGGCTCGGTAATCACTTCCGCTTCAGTTACGATAGTCCCATCCGGTAAAACCAATTCAAACGATCCACCAATAGCCGCGCCCGACCCCTGTAATTCAGGGCAATTCCCGCGCGGCGCAAAGACCCCGGCCATCAGACCCGTGATCCCCAAACCCGCCACAACAACAACGGCAGCGCCGATGGATGCGTATTTCACCATCCTAAATGCTCCTATCCTGTCGCATTGATCCCGCACCGGGCTATCCTTAACAAGGAATAATCGCACGCGAGGGGTTCAACTTTTCAACATGTCCGAGTCAGAGCATCAGTTCTTTCAGGAGCAACAGCGCAGCAACTGGGTACGCCTGCGCACGCTGGTGGTGCTGCGGTGGTTTGCGATTGCAGGGCAGATTACGGCGATTGTGGCGGCAACACGGATTTATGACTTACAGGTCGAAATCGCCTCTGCGGCGCTGATCATCGGCAGTTCAATCGTCGCGAACCTGTTTTCAATGACGCTTTATCCTGAAAACAAGCGGCTGTCGGAACGGGAAACCACGATGATGCTGCTGTTTGATATTGTACAGCTTAGCCTTTTGCTGTTCCTCACAGGCGGGCTGAACAACCCCTTTGCGCTGCTGATCCTTGCACCGGTTACCATTGCGGCGACTGTGCTGCGGCTGCAAAGCATGGTCTTGGTTGGGGTCATCGCGATCATCCTGATCAGCGTTATCAGTCAGGTAAACGTGCCATTGCACACATCTGACGGCACCGTGTTGGTGCTGCCTGTGATCTTCCAATTCGGGTTCTGGGTATCGCTTGTAATCGGCGTGATCTTTCTGGCGATTTACGCTCGGCAGGTGACAACCGAAATGCACACCATGGGCGATGCGTTGGTGGCAACACAGCTTGCCCTTGCCCGCGAACAGAAGCTGACCGACCTTGGAGGGGTTGTGGCTGCGGCCGCGCATGAACTTGGGACGCCGCTTGCCACGATCAAACTTGTCAGCTCAGAGTTGATCGAGGAACTTGAGAGTAATGAAGAGCTGCGCGATGATGCCCGCCTCATCCGCGAGCAGGCCGAACGCTGCCGCGAAATTCTTTTGTCGATGGGACGCGCGGGCAATGAAGATATGCACCTGCGCACAGCCCCGCTGGAAACCGTTATCCACGAGGCTGCGGAACCGCATATCGACCGGGGCAAACAGGTGCTGTTTGATATTGCGCCCGATGAGGCCGGCGATCACAGTCAACCAGTCATCCCAAGGCGGCCCGAAATCATCCATGGGCTGCGCAACCTGATCCAAAACGCAGTGGATTTTGCGGAAGCGCGGGTCGAGATTGATATCAATTGGTCCGAGGCAGATATTCGCATCAGAATTACCGATGACGGGCCCGGCTTTCCGCAATCTGTTATCGGACGGATCGGGGACCCTTTCGTGCGGCGGCGGCGCGTCAATCTGGATGGACCGCAACGCCCCGAATACGAAGGGATGGGGCTTGGGCTTTTCATTGCGAAAACGCTGCTGGAACGATCAGGGGCGCAGATCACGTTCGAAAATGGCAGACGGCACGGGCACGCGGGATGGGCCGGGCAGGCAACAGGCGGGGCCATCGTAACAGTGACATGGCCGCGCGAGGTGCTGGATCAACAGCTGGTCCAAAACCCGATGCCTTTGGGCAAAAATAAACCAATAACATCATAAATCTAAATAAACCTCTGCCTTAATTCGGAATTAACTTTCATCGCTTTTGATAAGCGAAAGTTAAAACGGAGTCGGTCAATGCCCTCAGGCGATATTCTGCAATTGGTTTGTGTTGCCTTATCTGCGATGTTCCTCTCCATTTTGATAAACGCTTTTTTGCAAGGGCGATTTCGACGGCGCAAAACGCTTGCCCCAAAACAGCATAATACCGGACTGCCGGTCTTTTTGTTTGAAAATGAAACGCTGATTGACGCAACAACGACGGCCCAAGATTTCATTGCGCGCCGCCCAAAAGACATGACAGAATTTGATTATCTCATCAGTTTGCTTGGTGGGTTTTTCCCAACGATACTGACCGACTTGGCTGATGGAAAAAAGGCATCGGTCGTATCATCGCGCGATGATTCATTATCTGTTGATATTGCCAAGAAAGATCAGGCGCTGCGCATCACACTGAATGGGTCGGACCATTTGCAGGCGCTTTTGCAATATAAAGACCTTGAACAAGAAGCCTTGCAAAACGAAACCGACACACTGCGGTACTTGTGCGATCACGCACCACAACTGATCTGGCAAGAAGACAGTGAAAACGGGCAGGTTGTCTGGGCCAACAAAGCCTACCTTGAATATTCCGACCGCAAACAACCACCCACAGCCCATACCGGACAAGCCTGGCCATCACATCGTTTATTTGATGAATTGCCCTATCCAATTGCAAAAGACGCAACGCCTTTGACGTCGCGCCGCTCTCTCAAGCTTGCCGGGCAAGAGGCAGAGCATTGGTTCGATGTCACCAGCATGCCCGGCCCAGCCGGGGCGCTGCATTATGCATCCTGCGCCAATGACGTGATGCGCGCTGAAGAAGGGCAAAAGTCATTCATGGCGACGATTGCGAATACATTTGCGCAACTGTCCATTGGGCTTGCGATCTTTGACAGCAAGCGCCGCTTGGCCAGCTACAACCCCGCCTTCGGCGAGTTGACAGGTTTGCCCACAAACTTTCTGATCGGGCGGCCCTCGATCCATAACGTGCTGGACCGCTTGCGCGATTTGCAAATCCTGCCAGAGCCAAAAGACTATACGTCCTTTCGCCAACACTTCGCAGCCCTTGAAGCAGAGGCCAAGAACGGGACCTATGTTGAAAACTGGGAAATGCCGGATGGGCAAACCTTCCGCGTGACAGGGCGACCGCATCCCAATGGCGCACTTGCCTTTCTATTCGAAGATGTCACTGCCGAAGTTTCGCTCACCCGCCGCTTTCGGACCGAAATTGAAACGGGGCAATCTGTTCTCGACAGTCTGCCAGACGCCATCGCCGTCTTTTCAGCAACCAATATGCTGGTCGTGGCCAATGATGCATATTTCGATCTATGGGGGCAGCCGGAAACCACAATGTCCGCCAATATGGACTTGCGCACGTCATTGCGGACCTGGAAGGCAGATTGTGTCAGCACCGGCGCGTGGCGCAGGATCGAAGATTTTGCAAAAGCCCCATCCACGCGGGAACCTTGGTCAGATACAGTTGTTCGCCTTGATGGACGGCAGATCACCTGCGCAGTGACGCCACTGCCCAACAATATGACCCTTGTGCGGTTCCTCAAGTCGACAAAGCGTACCCCAACTTTGCAAAAACTGATGACCGCTGATCCGGCGTTGATAATGCGCAAATCCTGAATCGGCTTGCAGCGACGGGGGGTTTCCATACTTTGTCAGTATGAGCCAATCCACCTTCGCCCTTGATCTGCCAACAGAGGACGTAACCGCAGCCTTCGCTGGCCAAGTTGGGCGTATCCTTGCACCCGGTGACACGATCCTGCTGTCAGGGCCTGTTGGGGCCGGGAAATCCTTCTTCAGTCGCGCCCTGATCCGGGCGCGGACCGGAACAGCCGAAGACATTCCCTCGCCCACTTTCACGCTGGTGCAGACCTATCCGCACGTAGATGGGGACGTCTGGCACTGTGATCTGTACAGATTGACCGACCCGGATGAGGTGGTTGAACTGGGGTTGGATGAGGCGTTTGAAACAGCAATATGCCTGATCGAATGGCCCGACCGGCTGGGCAGTTTGCAGCCTTCACAAGCGTTGGAGCTGACCTTTTCTGCAGAAGAGGCCGGACACCGTGTCACGGCACGTCTGACAGAATTTTGGCAGGCTCGGTTAAAAGACATCCATGTCTGACAGAAGCAAAGCCAAAGTCGCGTTCCTTGATCAAACGTCTTGGGCAGAATGGGCACAATCACCCATCGCCCAAGACGCATCCGCGCGCAGCTATACCCGACTGTCGCATAAGGGCGAAAGCGTCATCCTAATGGACGCAGCACCCGAAGCAGGCGAAGACGTCGGCCCGTTCATTCGGATCACTAAAGAGTTGCAAAAAATGCAACTTGCCCCACCCCGGATCCTTGCACGGGATGACGGACAAGGTTTTCTGATCCTCGAAGATCTTGGCAACACCGATTTTGCCAAAGCTATTCACGCCAATCCCGCCTGCGCAATTGAACTTTACCGAGCAGCGGCCGATGTGCTGATCCATATCAGCCAACAAGCAGCGCCAAACCTTCACGCCCTTGATGCAGCAACCGCCGGCGACATGGTACGCATCACAGCCGAACACTACGCACAAACCCCTGCCCTTGCGGATGATTTGTCAGCAAGCATCACGACAATGTTCCAAGACCATTGCCAAGCGACCCCAACGCTGGCCTTGCGCGACTTCCATGCAGAGAACCTGATCTGGCGACCAGACAAGACAGGCCTTCAACGCGTTGGTCTTCTTGATTTCCAAGACGCCTTCATCGCGCCTGAGGGGTATGATCTTGCGTCGCTTTTACGGGATGCGCGGCGGGATATTGATGCGAACCTTGCGGATAACATTCTGGGCTATGTCGCCGATCAAACCGGCGAACCCCATGACCAACTGACCCTGCGCATCCGGGGCCTTGCGATCCAGCGAAACCTGCGCATCCTTGGCGTTTTTGCACGACTTATCCGGGTGCATGGCAAAACGCGCTATGCCGCTATGCTGCCCCGCGTTTGGCGTTATATCAACCAAGACCTTGATCACCCCGCATTCAGCGACTTGCACAAACTGGTCAGTGATGGTCTGCCAGCACCATCCGCATTTGAGGCCAGCACATGACACAACCCAACGCTATTTTGATGTTTGCCGCAGGGCTTGGCACGCGGATGGGAACCCTGACGGCTACGCGGCCAAAACCGCTGGTTAAGGTTGCGGGCCGGGCGCTGTTTGACCATGCGAACGCCCTGACCCAAGTGCCGCAAATCCGCCGGCGCGTTGTGAATGTACACTACAAAGCGGACATGATGCGCGCGCATCTGGCTGGGGCAAACATCGCGATATCCGATGAAGTCGATCTGCTGCGTGACACAGGTGGCGGGCTACGGCACGCCTTGCCCTTGCTTGGCAAAGGGCCCGTTATCACCCTGAATACAGATGCCATCTGGAAGGGCGCTAATCCTATTCCACAAATCCTGAATGCTTGGGACCCAAGCATGGAGGCACTTCTGATGATGGTTCCGAAAGAGGCCGTGCATGGCCACACTGGGCCGGGCGATTTTCAGATGGATGCGACCGGAGAGCTGACACGTGGGCCGGGCGATATCTACACAGGGCTGCAAATTATCCGACCTGATGTTCTGGATGAAATCGAAGATACGGTGTTTTCCCTGAATGCAGCGTGGAACATCATCGCCCAGCGCGGCGGGCTTTATGGGTGTCGCTATGATGGGCAATGGTGCGACGTGGGTCGCCCCGAAAGCATCCCCCTGGCCGAGGCACTATTGGATGTTTGACCCCCAAGACACCCCCCGCATCTTCGGGATGCCGCCCGGCGCGGACTTTGGCAAAGCGCTGGTCGCCGGACTGGAGGGGCGCTTTGCGACCATGTCGCAAAGCGATATCGCGCGCACCGAAATTTACGTAAATACTGCGCGGATGCAGCGCCGCCTGCGCGAAGTGTTCGATGCCGGACCTGCAAGGCTTTTGCCAAGGGTACGGCTTGTGACAGACCTCGCACTTGATCACACCGCCTTCGATATTCCAGCCCCCGTTTCGCCGCTTTGGCGCAGACTGGAATTATCGCAAGCCGTCGCTGGCCTGCTCTCCAAAGAACCCGACCTTGCACCACGCGCAGCACTTTATGATCTTTCCGACAGCCTTGCGTCGCTGATGGATGAGATGCAGGGCGAAGGTGTTTTGCCCAGCGCGTTAATGGAACTCGATATTTCGGACCAGTCCGGCCATTGGCAGCGCGCGCTCAAATTCCTGATGTTGCTGCAAGACTACTTCGCCACAGGCACTGACGCCCCCGACAAAGAAGCGCGTCAGCGGATGATCATCGAACAGCGGATCTCCCATTGGGCGCAAACACCGCCAACCCATCCGATCATTGTCGCGGGCTCAACCGGTTCGCGGGGCGCGACACGTTTGTTCATGGAGGCCGTCGCAAAACTTCCCCAAGGCGCGCTTGTCCTGCCCGGTTTTGATTGCGACATGCCAGCCACGACATGGGACAGCCTTGGCGGCAAGGTGCCGCAAGAAGATCATCCACAGTTTCGGTTTTATAATTTGCTGACCAGCCTTGGGGTTGATCCAACCACCGTTCAGCCATGGCAGACCGACCTTGCCCCGGCACCGCAGCGCAATAAACTGGTCTCACTCTCACTGCGCCCCGCACCCGTGACGCACCAATGGCTATCTGAGGGCCCCAATCTGGGCGACCTGCGCGACGCCACGCAAAACATGACCTTGATTGAGGCCCCCTCGCCCCGGATTGAGGCCGAAACCATTGCACTGCGCCTGCGCCAAGCAGCGCAAGATGGGGTCACCGCAGCATTGATTACACCCGACAGGATGCTTACCCGGCAGGTGGCCGCCGCCCTTGATCGCTGGGATATCATCCCCGATGACAGCGCCGGCACGCCGCTTGCGCAATCCGCACCCGGGCGATTTCTGCGCCATGTCGGGCAATTGATTGGGGCGCAGGCGACGGCCGAGGATGTACTGGTCATTCTAAAGCACCCGTTGTGCCACACAGGCGGGGCAGAACGTGGCCCGCACCTGCGGCATACGCGCGAATTGGAACTGCACGTCCGCCGCTATGGGCCGCCCATCATCACCAAAGCCACGCTTATGGATTGGGCCGAAAGGACAGGGGCCGAGGAACCCGGACGCATCGCTTGGGCCGCATGGATCGGCGACCAGATCGACGCGCTTTGCGCTTTGGGCGAAGATCAACTTGAAACGCTTCTGTCACAGCACATCGCTGCAACCACCGCCTTGGCTGAAGGCCCCGGGGGCAGCAATGCGGGTGAGCTTTGGCAAAAGGCCGCCGGGCGTGAAGCACTGAAAACCTGCGAAACACTGATCAATAATGCCGCTGCCGGCGGTATGATGACCACGCGGGACTACAGCAACCTTTTCAATGCGATCCTGTCCCAAGGTGTCGTGCGTGATCGCGACGCCGGGCACCCGCAAATCCTGATTTGGGGCACCCTTGAGGCACGGGTGCAGGGCGCTGATCTTGTGATCCTTGGCGGCTTGAACGATGGTGTCTGGCCTGAAAGCCCCACCCCTGATCCATGGCTAAACCGGCAAATGCGACAGCAGGTCAAACTGCTTTTGCCCGAAAGGCGCATCGGCCTGTCCGCCCATGACTATCAACAAGCGATTGCCGCGAAAGAGGTCTGGCTGACCCGTGCCAAACGATCGACCGATGCGGAAACCGTGCCGTCACGTTGGGTGAACCGGCTTTGTAATTTACTGGATGGATTGCCTAAGAACCATGGGAACGCTGCGCTTGCCAAAATGCGTTCTGATGGCGACGCATGGATGGCACAGGCGATTGTCTTGCAAGAACCAAGGATGGAGACCGAGAAAGCCAAACGTCCCTCACCCCGCCCTCCTATTGCAGCACGACCTAAAGAATTGTCAGTCACACGGATCAAAACGCTCATCCGCGATCCTTATGCGATCTATGTCGAACGGGTCTTGCGACTGCGCCCGATTGACCCTGTCAAGGCGACCGCCGATCCGTCATTGCGGGGCGAAGTCTTTCACAAAATCCTTGAACTTTTCATCAGCGCGCAGCCCAATGCTGCAGACTCCGACGCCCAAGCCCAACTGCTGCAAATCGCCCGCGAACAACTTGCGCAAAGCTGTCCTTGGCCCATGGTCCGGCTGCAATGGCTTACCCGCCTCGAACGGCTTGCGCCGATGTTCCTTTCCGATGAAGCCCAGCGCCAAATCGCCGGATCTGTCGCCGCGATTGAGGCTTGGGGCGAATTGGACATCCCGAACCCTCCCTTCAAGATCGTCGGTAAGGCGGATCGGATCGACATGGACGACACAGGCCAGCTCATCATCTACGATTACAAAACCGGCGTCGTTCCCAGCAAGCCACAGCAACAAAAGTTCGACAAACAACTACTCATCGAAGCGGCGATGGCTGAACGCGGTGGGTTTGCCACGCTTGGGCGCAAACCCGTGGCGCAGGCGGCCTTCATCGGGATCAACACCGATATGAAAGTCAGCCCGGCCCCCTTGAATGATGAACCAACCGACAAGGTCTGGGCCGATTTCCTGCAACTGCTAAACCGCTGGCTTGAACCGGATCGCGGCTACACCGCCCGACTTGCGCATCTACTGACCACTGATAGCAGTCCCTATGACCATCTTTCGCGCTTTGGCGAATGGACGATGGCCGATCAGATCGCGCCCCAGGTGCTGAAATGATCCGCAACGCCGCAAGCCAAAAACAGGTCGATGCCGCCGACCCGAACAACCACACATGGCTGTCCGCGAATGCCGGGTCCGGCAAAACCCGCGTGCTGACCGACCGGGTCGCGCGGCTGTTGCTAAATGAGGTGGAGCCGCAGAACATCCTTTGCCTGACCTATACCAAAGCCGCCGCCGCCGAGATGCAGAACCGGCTGTTCAAGCGACTTGGCGCGTGGGCAATGCTGGATGATGATGCACTTCGCGCCGATCTGCGCGACCTAGGCGTTGATGGCACCCCTGATCTGACGCAAGCACGCACGCTGTTCGCGCGGGCAATCGAAACGCCGGGCGGTTTAAAAATCCAGACGATCCATTCATTCTGTTCCAGCATCCTGCGCCGTTTCCCACTTGAAGCCGAGGTCAGCCCGCAGTTCCGCGAGATGGAAGACCGCACGTCCGAATTGCTGCGTGCTGATGTGCTTGACCAGATGGTCGAAGGGCCGCATCAGGATGCTGTTCTTGGCGTGTTGCAGCATTTTACCGGGGCCGAGATCGACAAACTGGTCGCCGAGATTGCCCAGCGCCGCGATCATTTCACAGATCCACCGTCCGAGGCCGCCTTGCGCCAAACGCTTGATCTGGCCGAGGGGCTAACGCTGGATATGTTGCTGGCGAATGTGTTTGGCCGGGATGAAATCCAGACACTCAAATCCATCACTGCGATCTGCGCAAAAGGCGGCGCGACTGAGATGAAAGCCGCAGCCAAGCTTACCAAGATCAATTTCGCCCAACCCGGCACTGCTGACTTGCTGATCCTCGAAGATGTCTTACTTTATAAAGAAAAGGCCAAATCGGGCCCGTTTAGCGCTAAGGTCGACGCCTTTCCCAATAAGGGCACACGTCAGGCGCACCCCGATGTGATTGATGACCTGAATATTCTGATGGAAACCGTTGCACACAGACGGTTTGATCGGTTGAAGCTGAACGCGCTTGCCCGTACCCAAGCCCTTTACGCCTTCGGCCAGGCCTTTGTGCCTGCCTATGAGGCGCGCAAAACAGCCATGGGAATGCTGGACTTTGAGGACCTCATCCGCAAAGCACGCATGCTTTTGACGGATGAACGTGTTGCGCAATGGGTCCTCTTCCGGCTGGATGGCGGGATCGATCACCTGCTGGTAGACGAGGCGCAGGATACGTCGCCCGATCAATGGGCGGTGATCAAACACCTTACAGCTGAGTTCATGAGCGGCGAGGGCGCGCGGTCTGACAAGCGGCGCACGGTGTTCGTTGTGGGCGACAAGAAGCAGTCGATCTATTCCTTCCAAGGGGCCGACCCGGATGAGTTTGATCAGATGCAGGCACATTTCGATGAAAAGCTGAAAGCGGCGAACGACAAACTGCATCCAGAAATCCTGCAACACTCTTTCCGATCTTCCCAGGCGATCCTCCGCGTCGTTGATGACACGTTTGCCGATCATCGCGGTGATGGCTTGGACAAGGAAGTGTTTCACACCGCCTTCAAAGAAAACATGCCCGGTCGCGTGGATCTTTGGCCCGTGATCGAACCCAACGTGAAAGAGGATGATACCCGCGATTGGTTCGATCCCGTCGACAAGACCAGCGACACACACCACAACGTGCAACTGGCCAATCAGATCGCAGCCGAAATCAAACGGATGACACTTGAGGAAACCATCCCGGTCGAGGTCGGCAACACCGACACCTACACGCGCCGCAAAGTAACCGAAGGCGATATCCTGATCCTTGTGCAACGCCGCTCTGAACTGTTTTCCGAAATCATTCGGGCCTGTAAAGCAGAGGGTTTGAACATTGCTGGCGCGGACCGCCTGCGGGTCGGTGCTGAACTCGCGGTGCGTGATCTTGCGGCCCTGTTGAACTTCCTCGCGCTGCCAGAAGATGACTTCTCTCTCGCCTGCGCCCTGCGCTCTCCGCTTTTCGGCTGGACAGAACAAGACCTTTTCACCCTTGCCCATCACCGGCCCGAGAAAACCTTCCTCTGGACAGCCATGCGCGAAAGCGATGCCTACCCACAGACCCGTGCAATCCTTGACGACCTGCGCAGGCAATCCGACTTTCTGCGCCCTTATGATCTGATCGAACGCATCCTTACCCGGCATGACGGACGTCGCAACTTGCTCGCGCGGCTGGGGGCCGAGGCAGAAGACGGGATTGACGCACTACTCTCCCAAGCCCTTGCTTATGAATCCAATGCCGTTCCCAGCCTCACTGGGTTCCTGTCGTGGATGCAGACCGACGACCTTGAGGTCAAACGGCAGATGGACAATCAAGGCAACCGCATTCGGGTCATGACAGTGCATGGGGCAAAGGGCCTTGAAGCGCCGATTGTGTTCCTGCCAGAAACGCAGAAGCGCGACAACAAAGACCGCGCAGAGATTTATGAAATTGACGATGCGGTGTTTTGGAAAACGCCAAAGGATGAAACGCCACCCGCCTTGGCCGCCAAGAAGGAAAGCATCCTTGCCGCGCAGGAACGCGAACGGATGCGGCTGCTTTACGTGGCGATGACGCGGGCCGAAAAGTGGTTGATCATTGCAGCTGCGGGCAATGTCGGTGAATCCGGCGAAAGCTGGTACCGCATTGCCGAGGAAGGGATAACACGCTCTGGCAGCGTTGATGCATTCGTCGGTGATCAAGCAATCAAACGCGTGGCGCATGGGGATTGGGACAGCCTGCCGCTGATCGCGGTCGAGGCCGCAGCAGCTTCAAAAGTGCTGCCCCCTGAATTCCCGCCTTTGCCCGATATCATAAAATCAAAAACCCTTTCGCCCTCAGACCTTGGGGGCGCAAAGGTGCTAGCGGGTGATCCAGCAGGCGAAGACAAAGACGCCGCTTTGGCCAAAGGGCGGCTTGTTCACTTACTGCTTGAACACCTGCCCCACGCCCCCATCGCCGAAAGGGAAACGCTTGGGCATAAGCTGATCAGCGCCAGCCCCGATTATACGGCGAATGCGGAAGAACTGGTCAGTGAGGTAAGCGCGCTGATCAATAAACCGGACCTCGCTGACCTTTTCACTACGGAAGCATTGTTCGAGGTCAGCATCACCGCGCCGGTGCTAAATGCGCGCATGCACGGGGCGATTGACCTGCTGCACATCCATGATGACAGTATCCTTGCCGTTGATTTCAAAACCAACCGGCTGGTGCCCAGCGCGCCAGAGAAAACCCCCGAAGGGCTGCTGCGACAGATGGGGGCATATGCCGCCGGGTTGCAGGAAATCTACCCAACCCACCGGATTGAAACGGCTATTCTTTGGACCCAAACAGGATCATTAATGCGGATGCCGGAAGCACTTATTTCAAACGCTCTCAACCGCGTGACCGTCCCTTGACGCCCCTGCCCGGCGCTCATAGGTTCGCTTTCTGAAACAACCGATCCCAAGGAGGCCCATCATGGCCACAGTCGCAGTCACCGATGCTACATTCGACGCCGAAGTGCGCCAGTCCGATATCCCCGTTGTGGTGGATTTCTGGGCGGAATGGTGTGGCCCATGTAAGCAGATCGGCCCAGCACTTGAAGAGCTGTCCGCCGAGATGGAAGGCAAAGTGAAAATCGTCAAAGTCAACGTCGACGAAAACCCCAACTCTCCCGCCCAGATGGGCGTGCGCGGCATCCCGGCGCTGTTCATGTTTAAAGGCGGCGAAGTCGTATCAAATAAAACAGGCGCTGCACCCAAAGCAGCGCTTCAAGGTTGGATCGAAGAGTCGATCTAAGCGACCCACAAATTCAAAAGAAGGCGTCCCATTGGGGCGCCTTTTTGCTTTTGAAAACCAAGTTGGGTGGCCGGAAGTGTTAGGTTTGTACTAGACGAAACGGCAGGTTGTCTGGGTTTGTACAAGAATTTTGGCGCGTTCATCTTTACGACTTTGCATCAAAGCACAGCCATCACCTTGTCCATTCCGCTACCCGCCGCCATATAGGTCTTAACCAAAAGGACGAGACAGATGGCGAAAGAAGAATTCCCCGGTTGGCACGGCACCACGATCATCGGTGTGCGCAAAGGTGGTGAAGTGGTGATTGCGGGCGATGGGCAGGTCAGCGTTGGTCAGACCGTCATGAAAGGCACTGCCAAGAAAGTGCGCCGTCTGTCCCCCGGTGGAAACGATGTGGTCTGCGGTTTTGCCGGATCAACAGCGGATGCTTTCACCCTGCTTGAGCGGCTTGAGAAAAAGCTTGAGGCGACACCGGGCCAACTTGCCCGCGCCTCGGTCGAGCTTGCCAAAGACTGGCGCACCGACAAATATCTCCAGAAGCTGGAAGCGATGTTGATTGTCAGTGATGGAACCGATCTGTTCGTCATCACCGGTGCTGGCGACGTGCTTGAGCCCGAACATGATGTCACGGCCATTGGATCAGGCGGGAACTTTGCCCTGGCCGCTGGTCGCGCGCTCATGGACAGCGACTTGAAGGCCGAAGAGATTGCCCGCCGCGCGATGGGTATCGCGGCGGACATTTGTGTTTATACGAATGGAAATCTGACCGTTGAAACGATCAGCTAACAGGGGCGACGCCCAGCGGGACGTTGAAACGCTCGCACCAGATGTAAACCTCGTTATAGTCGTCGGGGTTAATGCCCGCAGGCAGGCTGTACTTGGACGCGCCTGTGTTGCTGCGCAGCGGACCCATCAGCGTGGACGGATCATAAGCCCCATCCTTGCCCAGCGCGACCTTTGGATCGGGGGCACCGTCAAAGGTAAAGTCATCCAACAATTGGACACCATCGGCGGCCAATTCAGCAGTGCCCGTGGTGATATGGTTGCTCAGCCCGCGAAAGTTACCAAGACGGCCATGGCCTCCGGCGAAAGCGGGGGTGGCGGCCAGCGACAGGCCAGCGATCAGAAAAGTACGACGTTGCATGGGATTCTCCGTAATTGCGTTGCAGCCAAGCTACCTGCGACATTCTGTCAAAGCTATGCCGTGCACGGGTTTGTGAACAATGCTTGAACGACCTGCTGATATTTCCCCTCTCTTCTTAACACATCGAGTGATCACATCATGACAGACCTCACCCCCCGCGAAATCGTTTCAGAACTTGACCGGTTCATCATCGGACAGAACGATGCCAAACGTGCGGTCGCCGTCGCGCTGCGCAATCGGTGGCGGCGCAAGCAGCTGGGCGATGATCTGCGCGACGAGGTTTATCCAAAGAACATCCTCATGATTGGGCCCACAGGTGTGGGTAAGACCGAAATCTCGCGCCGCTTGGCCAAGCTGGCCCGCGCGCCGTTCATCAAGGTCGAGGCAACGAAGTTCACCGAGGTTGGCTATGTAGGCCGCGATGTCGAACAGATTATTCGTGATTTGATTGAGGCTGCGATCAACGACACCCGCGAATATATGCGCGATGATGTGAAAGCGAATGCCCAGCAAGCCGCAGAAGATCGCGTGATTGATGCCGTCGCTGGCCCCGATGCCCGTGAAGGCACCCGTGATATGTTTCGCAAGAAACTGAAGGCGGGCGATCTGGATAACACTATGATCGAGCTTGAGTTGACCGATAATTCCAACCCCATGGGCGGTTTCGAAATCCCCGGCCAGCCGGGTGCTGGCATGGGCGGCATGATGAACATTGGCGATCTGTTCGGCAAAGCCATGGGCGGGCGCACGGTGAAGAAACGCATGACTGTGGCCGAAAGCTATGATGCACTGATCGCGGATGAGGCCGACAAACTGCTGGATGATGAAACCGTCACCAAAGCCGCACTTGAGGCGGTTGAACAAAACGGCATCGTGTTCTTGGATGAAATCGACAAAGTTTGCGCCCGCGCCGATGCCCGTGGCGCAGATGTATCGCGCGAAGGCGTGCAGCGCGATCTGCTGCCTTTGATTGAAGGCACAACCGTTTCTACAAAGCATGGCCCGATCAAAACAGACCATATCCTGTTCATCGCCTCCGGCGCGTTCCATGTTGCCAAGCCGTCCGACCTGCTGCCTGAATTACAAGGGCGCCTGCCCATCCGCGTCGAGTTGCGCGCCCTGACCGAGGATGACTTTGTGCGCATCCTGACCGAAACCGACAACGCCCTCACCCTGCAATACACAGCACTCATGAAAACCGAAGAGGTCACCGTGACCTTCGCCGAAGACGGGATCAAAGCCCTTGCCAAGATCGCAGCCGAGGTGAACGAAAGCGTCGAAAACATCGGTGCCCGCCGCCTTTATACCGTGATCGAGCGGGTGTTCGAAGACCTGTCCTTCTCTGCCCCCGACCGGGCCGGAGATGAGATCACCGTGGATGCGGCCTTTGTTGAGGAACACTTGGGCGAACTGGCCCGCAGCACCGACATCAGCCGCTACGTGCTTTAGGGCTTTCGCGCGACGATAATCCATCCCATCAAGGGGCATGACTGCCCCGACTGGATACATCGCCTTCATACGCGCCAATGCGCCCTTCCTTGCGGTGGGCGCGTTGCTGTCGTTTCTATCCAGCTTCGGGCAAACCTTCTTTATCGCGATCTTCGGGGGCGAGATCCGCGCAGCCTATTCGCTAAGCAATGGGGACTGGGGCTTGATCTATATGATCGGCACCGGGGCCTCGGCGGCGGTGATGGTTTTTGCGGGGATGCTTGCGGATGTGTTCCGGGTGCGCACGCTGGGGGTCACCGTGGTTTTGCTGCTGGGATTGTCCTGCCTACTGATGGCGTGGAACCCCATTGCCGCCCTCCTCCCCTTCGTCGTCTTCACGCTGCGCTTTTTCGGGCAAGGGATGACAAGCCACGTTGCCGTGGTTGCGATGGCCCGTTGGTTTGTGGCAACGCGTGGGCGGGCGCTGGCCGTCGCGGGGCTTGGCTTTATGATTGGCGAGGCCAGTTTGCCACTGATCATGGTCTGGCTGAAATCCATGATTGATTGGCGCATACTGTGGGTTTGTTTTGCGATTTTCTGCGCCGGGGCCGCGTTTGTGCTGTTTCGGCTTTTGAAGCTTGAACGCTCTCCGCAATCAAGTGCCGCCAGTAACCAATCCTTGGGTATGGGCGGCAAACACTGGACGCGGATGGAGGCGCTGCGCAATCCCCTCTTTTGGGCGATGGCCCCGGCGGTTATGTCATTTTCAGGCTTTGGAACGGCGTTCTGGTTTCATCAGGTCCATTTTGCCGAAATCAAAGGGTTCAGCCATCTTGCTCTTGTGTCTGTCTTCCCGCTTGGCACAGCAAGCCTCGCCACCTCTACAATCATCTTCGGCTGGGCGATTGATAGGTTTGGGGCAGTGCGATTGCTTCCCTTCTACTTGATCCCCTATGTGCTGGCCTTCATCCTCCATTGGTACGCGCCCGCCTTGGGCTGGACAGCATTGGCGGTGATCCTGATGGGGCTTGCAGGCGGTGGGCAAGCAACATTGCTGAACGCTTGCTGGGCCGAATTTTATGGCACCAAGAACCTTGGGTCGATCAAGGCCGCAGTGACGGCATTGATGGTGCTTGGCTCGGCCATTGGGCCGGGGCTGAGCGGGTTCTTGATTGACGCTGGGATCGGGTTCGAAGTGCAGATGCTAGGCTATGCTGCCTGCTTTGCAGGGGCTGCATTGCTTTTGCTTTACCCCGTCGCGATCTGGAAACGCAGTCTAGCGCTGGCGGCGTAGATAAACGTAATACGCCCCCTCACCCCCGTGGCGCTTATGCGATGGGGTGACTTGCAAAACGCAGGATGACAGCGGCGGCAAAGATAACCACTGCGGGACCTGATGGCGCAAAATACCGTGGCGCACGGGGATCGCCCCACCATCATCGCGCATCTTGCCCTTGCCTGTGATGACCAAAACCAGACGCTTTCCATCCGCATGGGCGCGCAGCACAAAGTCTACAAGTTCGGGATGTGCCTCGGCCACGGTCATGCCGTGCAGGTCAATCCGGGCTTCGGGTTTGAGTTTGCCACGGGTCATTTGCCCAAAGGATTTGGCATCCATTTGCAAAGGGGCACGGCGCAACTGCATGCCAATACCGGGGGCAAGGTTATGGCGCGCGACTTCGGTTACCTTTGCACCAACTTCAAACGCTGCGATCGGATCGCGTTTTGGTTTATTTGACATAGGTGCAGACAAAGGCACCTCGGCCTTCTGCTCTGGCTTCATTGGGGTGGCGCGGGCGGCAACGCGATCCCAAAGCGCCTTTTCATCCGGCGAAAGGTGGCGGGGCCGTTTCATTGCGCATCTTGCGCCGTTTTGGCCAAGGCATATTCAACGGGCATCAGCACAACCATGCGCCCGCCATCCTTGATCTGTCCGGCAGCACGGCCTGCAGCATCGCCGGTTCCATAGAAAATATCGGCGCGCTGGGCACCTTTGATGGCAGAGCCCGTGTCTTGCGCAATCATCAATCGATTCAAAGGGTCTGCACCAGCCTTTTCAATCCAAACAGGCGCGCCAAGGATCGTGATACTTGGATCAACAGCAATTGACCGCATCGGCGTGATCGAACGATCCATCGCACCCAATGGGCCCTTTTCGGGGGGCACTTCGTTCACTTCGCGAAAGAAAACATAGCTTTCGTTCAACCAAAGAAGCTTTTGCCCCTCTTCTGGGTTTTGGCGCACGTAGCTGCGAATCACATCAGCAGACACTTGATGGGGTTTGTACACGCCACGGGCGACCAAAGCCTGCCCAACAGAGGAATATTCGCGCCCGTTTTTGCCGCCATATCCCACACGGATCACACTGCCATCGGGCAGACGAATACGGCCAGACCCTTGCACCTGTAAAAAGAACAGATCAACCGGGTCAGCAAGCCATGCAATTTCAAGGGATTTGTTCTTAAGCGCATCCGTCTCATCAATCTCACGGCGGGACAGATAGGATCGGCCTTCAACCAAATCCGGAGGGACGCGGTAGATTGGATATTGGTAAACGTCCGAGGGGGCCAAGGCGCCCGCAATCTCGGGTTCATAATATCCTGTAAACAGCATCGGCTCTCCGTCTTCGATCAGGACAGGCTGAAAGAAGGTTTCAAAGAAATCACGCGCCGGGGGTGCATCTTTGGCAAAAGCACACAATCGGGCCCATTCAGGGCGGGAAATATCGCCGCAGGTATCGGTGAAAACGGAAAGGGCGGCGGCATGATCATCCGCAGCCCAGCCATCCAGATCGGCATAGTCCAGTAAAGTGTACGTCGGTTCAGCCATGGCAGGGGCCGCCAGCATAAGCGAAGTCCATATGCCTGCCAGCCCCTGTCTGATCATTCGCCCGTCGCGACAAGGATCCAGTTGGGATCATCGGTGCCCATCACGCGGGCAAAGGTCCAGACGTCTTTCTGGCGCTTCACTTCGTTTTCGCTTCCTTCAACCACATCGCCAGCGGCATCGCGGACCTGATAGGTCAGCTCACCTTTGAAGCGCATGGTTAGCTCAGCCTCGTTTGTGTCTTCGTCAAATTCGGCTTGGGCAAGGCGCAGATCACTGACACCAATAAAGTTTGCATCAATCGTCAGACCCTTTTCCTTGCGGTCGTTGACGACGGATTCAAACGCTTCGTATACATCGTCTGACAGAAAATCCTTGATCGACGCAAGATCACCGCGCTCAAAGGCCATGAGGATCATCTCATAGGCACTGCGGGCGCCTGACAGAAATTCAGATACATTGAATGTATTATCAACACGCTTCATCGCAGCAAGATGAATAGCGGAATCGCTATTCTCAGGCACATGGTCGATGATATCATGATCGGGGCCACCTTCGATCACTTCCAAATCGGGGCGACCCGGCGGGATGGCACGACGGCTGGATTGTTGCACTGGTGGCTTTTCGAACCCTTCCCGCGTGCCCAGCACGCCGCGCAGGCGCAGGATCAGGAAAACCGCAATGGCCGCAAGAACCACAAGCTGGAGAATGGGATTGTTCATTTAGACCTCTTTTCGGGGGTGGCATGGTAACGCCGTAGGACCGACCTTATGTAGGACGGGTAAGGGGCCGAGTCCACCTTGGCCACACGATTGTTAGGAAGGGAACGGCCCATGTGGCTTTTGATAGCGTTTATTGCGGTGCCTTTGATCGAAATCGCGCTGTTTATTCAGGTCGGCGGTTTCATCGGGCTTTGGCCAACGCTGGGAATCGTCATTGTGACAGCGATCATCGGATCTTGGCTGGTGCGTAGCCAGGGTGCACGGGAAATGCAAAACCTGCGGTCGTCCTTCTCTGACATGCGCGATCCGACCGAACCTTTGGCGAACGGCGCAATGATCCTGTTTTCCGGGGCACTTTTGTTGACACCGGGGTTCTTTACAGATGCGGTGGGCTTTGCGCTTCTCCTGCCACCAGTGCGGGCGGCAGTCTATAAATACGCGCGCAGCCGGGTGAATGTGCAAAGCTTCCAAATGGGACCGGCCCCAACAAGAGCCCAGCGCCCGGACGACAAAGTCATTGATGGGGAATTTGAAGAGGTCAAGCCAAGCGATAGCCCCTCAAAGTGGACCCAGCACTAAGGTTGAGCCTAAACGCCGGGGCTGATAAGACGCGGCAACGTTATTTATTCAGGAAACGATCCTCATGTCCGATACCCCCGAAGCTGGCAACGGCGAAGCACAGGCAGCAGCAGCGGCTAAGGTGAAAAGCAACGTATTGGCGCAATACGTGCGCGATATGTCTTTTGAAAACATTCTGGCGCAAAAAGGCGTTCAGGGTGACACCACGCCAGAAATTCAGGTGCAGGTAAATCTTGATGCACGCAAGCGCGGTGCAGAAAACCAATACGAGGTGATCACAAAGCTGAACATCACCAGCAAAACCAAGGAAAAAGGCGATCCGCTGTTTATTCTTGAGTTGGATTATGCGGGTATTTTTCACATCGAAGGCATCCCGGACGAGCAGCTGCACCCCTACCTTTTGATTGAATGCCCACGGATCACGTTCCCGTTCGTGCGCCGCATCGTCAGCGATCTGTCACGTGATGGTGGCTTCCCGCCACTGAACCTTGAGACAATCGACTTCCTCGCGCTGTATCGCAGCGAAATCGCCCGCCGGGCGGAAGCTGAAAAAGCGAAGCCTGCCGTAAACTAGGCCAGCTTATTCCACAAAGCGTCGTCGCCCAGTTTTGCCACAAAGGCTTCGTGGGCGGCGGCTTCTTCGGCAGTCAGTTTGGATGGCAAAGGCGTTGGCCGTGCAGATGGGCGCCAATCATCCCCTGCCCCTTGATCTGTTTTCGCCGATGACTGTGCTGACAAAGCAAAGTCAGGCTGACGCCCACCGATCAATTCCAGATAGACCTCGGCCAGGATTTCACTGTCCAGCAACGCGCCGTGCAAGGTACGGTTTGAATTGTCGATGCCAAAGCGCCGGCAAAGCGCATCCAATGACGCGGGCGAGCCGGGAAAACGACGACGGGCAATAGCAAGCGTATCCAGCGATTGCGTCATCGGCAAAAGCGGGCGGTTCAGCCAACCAAGTTCGGCATTGAGGAATTTCATATCAAAGGCAGCGTTATGAATCACAAGCGTCGCATCGCCGATGAAATCAAGGAAGGCTTGGGCAACATCTGCAAAAACAGGCTTATCCCGCAAAATAACCTGCCCCGGTTCTGGTTTGCGGGGTGGCTCTAGCAGATCAGGGCCAATGCCGTGCACGCCAAACGCACCTTCGGGCATGGATCGCATGGGGTTGATATACTGATGATAGGTGCGGCCTGTTGGGACATGCCCAATCAGTTCGACCGCGCCGATTTCAACGATGCGATCCCCTTCGGCGGGTTCAAAGCCAGTGGTTTCGGTATCAAGTACGATCTCACGCATTTGCCAGTTTCCCCCGAATAGCGCCTAGCAGTTTTTGCACATCCATGCGGGTCTGGTCCAGCGTGCGCGTCTCGATCAAATGATCTGCGCGCTTTCGTTTCTCAGCATCTGGCATTTGGCGGGATTTGATCATCTCAAATTCAGCTTCGGTCATTTCGCCGCGCGCAAGAACCCGGGCTTTTTGGGTTTCCTCAGGAACTGAAACAACAACGGTCATATCGCAAAACTGATCCGCACCGGTTTCAAATAGAAGCGGGATATCCAGAAGTACAATATCACTTTCAGTGCTTTCAAGAAAACGCATGCGATCTGCGGCAACAAGTGGGTGCACAACAGCCTGCAGACGATCCATGACAGTGGGGTCATCCGCGATCAATGCGCGCAAGGCCGGGCGTGAAACAGCACCATCGACAATTGCTTTTGGAAAGAGGTCAGCAACAGCTTTGGTCGCAGCGCCATCCGGGGCGTAAAGGGCATGCACAATGGCATCTGCATCCCAAACCGGGATACCCGCGTCGCGAAACATCGCGGCCGTCGTGGATTTTCCCATACCGATAGAACCGGTCAGCCCAATGACAAAGGTCATTTCAAAACAATGCGGCGCAGGTCTTCATCAACCTCTGGGCGTTTGCCAAACCAACGCTCAAATCCCGGAACACCTTGATGCAAAAGCATGCCAAGGCCATCAACGGTGGTGCAGCCTACCTCTTCTGCTGCAGCGATCAACGACGTGCGCAGCGGGGTATAAACAATATCGGTGACAACCATATCAGGGCGCAAACCATCCAAAGGCACGCGCAAAGCGGGCTGCCCAATCATGCCAAGAGACGTTGTGTTCACGACAGTCGCGGAATCCGCAATCATATTGCCCGCTTGCACCCAATCAAACACCGTAATGCGCGGGCCGAATTCAGTGCGCAAAGCTTCGGCCTTGGGGCGGGTGCGGTTGGCAAGATAAATCTCATCAACACCTTCATGGGCGAGCGCCACGATAATGGCGCGGGCAGCCCCGCCTGCACCCAGAACGGCAACAGGACCAGACTTTGGATCCCAGTTTGGGGCACCTTGGCGCAGATTGGCGATAAATCCATAACCGTCGGTATTGTCGGCCAGGATCGTACCATCTTCGCGAAAGGTCAGCGTATTGGCGGCACCGATCAACGTGGCGCGATCTGTGACGCGATCCGCGATATTCATCGCTGCCACTTTATGGGGTAAGGTCACGTTCGTGCCGACAAAGCCCATCTTTGGCATGGCACGCAAGACTGTAGCAAGATCAGCCTCTTCCACAGGAAGAGGGATATAATCGCCACGAATGTCATAGCGCTGCAACCAATGACGGTGCATCCGCGGTGAACGCGAATGCGCGATCGGCTTGCCGATGACGGCTGCAAGAGGAATCTCATGATTCATCCCGGCAATGTCCCGCGAAGTGTGAGATATGACAAGAGGGCGAGTAGGGGTAAGCCCAAGACATTAAAGTAGTCACCTTCGATACGATGAAACAGGCGGGCACCCTCAGCCTCAAGCTGGTAACATCCAACACAGTGCTGGATTTCAGACCAATTGCGGGCAACGTAATCTTGCAAGTAAGCATCCGACGCATCGCGCATGTGCAGGCGAACAATCCCGACATGGCGCCAAACGGGTTTGGCATCTTCATAAAGAGCGGCAGCGGACAGTAATTGATGGGGCTGACCACGCATCCGTTGAAGAAGGGCAAGGGCTTCATCTTCTGACGCGGCCTTGGAAATTAAATCGGTTTTGAAGGCAAGAACCTGATCACAACCCAAAACCAAACGATCCGGGTGCTTGGCAGCTACGCGCTGGGCTTTCATTTCAGCCAAAGCATCGGCAATATCACGGGGATAGGCAGACTCGGCCATGAGCGAGTCGCGCAAGGCATCTTCGTCAACGCGTGGCTTAATCACATCGAAGGCTACACCCGCATTGCGAAGTAGATCAGCGCGAATCTGAGAGCCTGATGCAAGAATCAGTGGGGTCATCTTGTGGATAGCTTTGGGTAAAACACAGGTATGGACATGTGACAGACTTGTGGCTGATTTGGCCAGCAGGTCAAGAGGATGCATAAGTGAAGGTTCTGTACAGGTCTGGCGAAAATCATACCTTGTGGATTGGGAAAAATGCGGGGTGTGAATGAAATTGAAGGAGAGGAAGAGTCAAGAGAGCGATTTACAAAATATTCATACTGATTAAGTCTTCAAGATATTGATAATATTGCATATTTTATGATTAACAGACATCCGCAACCAGTAATTCTAGCTGTGTGATCTGTGGATAAACTGGTGGGCAAAAGAAGTATCCCCAGATTCGATGTTCCCTACTTCATCATCATCCTTTCTAAATAATTATATTTAAGTAAGAAGATCAGGAAACTGGGAAAGACAAAAAATGGACTGGCTGGCTGGATACTATGATTGGATTAAAGCGTTTCACGTGATCTCGGTCATCGCGTGGATGGCGGGGATGTTTTATTTACCAAGATTGTTTGTGTACCACGCAGAGCAGGCAGAGATCGGATCAGAGTTGGACAAGACGTTCCAAGTGATGGAGCGGAAATTGCTTAAGTTGATCATGAACCCAGCGATGATCAGTTCGTGGGTCTTTGGGCTGATTTTAATATCCCTTGGTGGGCTCGACTTTGGATCGATATGGGGCTGGGTGAAATTTCTTAGCGTGATCGGGATGACGGCCGCACATATGTGGCTTGGTGGACGGCGCAAGGAATTTGAAGCCGGAACCAACACGCGTAGTGGGCGGACCTATCGGCTGATGAATGAGGTGCCGACGGTATTCATGGTGCTGATCGTGATCGCTGTGATCGTAAAGCCATTCTAGGGCGCGTTGACTCCCAAGCTAATCATGCCTAACAACACGGGGCTGCCCGTCCGGGCATAAAGCACTTTCCATTTCACACGACACAAGGCCCCAAGCGACAGGGGCGTATGGTATTTATGATGACCCAAGACCGCCTGAACCTTGCTGATCTCAAGGCACAAAGCCCCAAAGACCTTTTGGCACTGGCCGAAGAGCTTGAGATCGAAAACGCCTCGACTATGCGGAAAGGCGACATGATGTTCGCCATTTTGAAAGAGCGGGCGGATGAAGAATGGATCATCGGTGGTGATGGTGTGCTTGAAGTGGTGCAGGACGGTTTTGGGTTCTTGCGTTCACCCGAGGCGAATTATCTGCCCGGGCCCGATGATATTTATGTATCGCCTGAAATGATCCGCAAACATGCGCTGCGGACGGGCGACACGGTTGAAGGGGTGATGAAAGAACCGCGGGATAGTGAGCGGTACTTTGCACTGATCGCGGTGGAACGGATCAATTTTGAAGAACCCGAAAAAGCACGGCATAAAGTCGCGTTCGAAAACCTGACACCGCTTTATCCTGATGAGCGGCTGAATATGGAAGTGACGTCCGAGAATAATAGTAAGGATCGGTCAGCGCGGATCATTGATCTGGTATCGCCTATTGGGAAAGGGCAGCGATCACTGATCGTGGCCCCGCCACGGACAGGTAAGACGGTTCTGCTGCAAAATATCGCGAATTCGATCGAGAAGAACCATCCTGAATGTTACCTGATCGTTTTGCTGATTGATGAACGTCCGGAAGAAGTGACAGACATGCAGCGGTCCGTGAAGGGGGAGGTCGTATCCTCAACTTTCGACGAACCGGCATCGCGGCACGTGGCTGTGTCTGAGATGGTGATCGAAAAGGCAAAGCGGCTTGTAGAACACAAGCGGGACGTTGTGATCCTATTGGATTCGATCACGCGTCTGGGACGGGCGTTCAACACGACTGTCCCATCCTCCGGTAAAGTTCTGACAGGTGGTGTCGATGCGAACGCGCTGCAAAGGCCGAAGCGGTTCTTTGGTGCGGCACGAAACATTGAAGAAGGCGGGTCCCTGACGATCATCGCAACAGCGTTAATTGATACAGGATCGCGGATGGACGAAGTGATCTTTGAAGAATTTAAAGGGACTGGTAACTCTGAAATCGTACTGGATCGGAAAGTCGCGGATAAGCGGGTCTTCCCAGCGATGGATATTCTTAAATCCGGGACGCGGAAGGAAGAGTTGCTTGTCGATAAGGTCGATCTGCAAAAGACCTATGTGCTGCGGCGTATCCTGAACCCGATGGGGACAACGGATGCGATTGAATTCCTGCTTGGGAAGTTGAAGCAGACGAAGACAAATGAAGATTTCTTTGATTCAATGAACACATAACTTATTGTTTTAAAACAATGGGTTGATAACATGGATACAATCTTTGCCCTTGCAACAGCGCCTGGTCGGGCGGGTGTGGCGATTGTGCGAATATCTGGTGTTGATGCGGTTGCAGCAGCGCAGGATATCTGTGGGTCTGTCCCAATGCAGCGCGGTGTGCGGCGGATCATTGATGGATCAGGCGATCTGATCGACGAAGCCTTGGTGCTTACATTTCAGGATAAGCGAAGCTTTACAGGTGAACCCGTCGTGGAACTCCACCTGCATGGAAGTCCGGCGATTGTGGCAGCGGTTCTTGATCTGTTGGGGCGGGATAAGCGGCTTCGCTTTGCAGAGGCCGGAGAATTCACCAGGCGCGCACTTGAAAACGGGCGGCTTGATTTGGCGCAGGTCGAAGGGCTGGCGGATCTGATTGATGCAGAAACAGAGGCACAACGCAAACAAGCGGTGCGGGTTTTTGATGGTGCACTTGGGGCGCTGGCAGACGAATGGCGGCAGCAGCTGGTAAGGGCGGCAGCACTCATTGAAGCAACGATTGATTTTGCCGATGAGGACGTACCTGAAGATGTGCTTCCTGAAGTTCGGGGGATACTGATCAATGTGGCGGGTTCGTTGAAGGAGCAGATTGATGGCGTTGGCACTGCAGAGCGAATCCGAGATGGCTTTGAGGTCGCGATTGTGGGTGCACCGAACGCTGGAAAATCAACGCTTTTGAACAGGATCGCTGGGCGAGAAGCTGCGCTAACTTCGTCAGTCGCAGGTACGACGCGGGACGTGATTGAGGTACGGCTTGATCTGGCGGGCTTTGCTGTGACGTTATTGGATACTGCAGGTATTCGGGAGACAGATGATCACGTGGAAGGCCTTGGGGTGGCTTTGGCAGTCAAACGGGCGGAAGCCGCAGATTTACGTGTGCTACTGATGGATGGTGATGAAGTGCCGGATATCCACGTAAATTCCCAAGATATTGTGGTTCGTGGGAAGGCAGACACATATAATGGTGGTGATTTTGCTGTTTCGGGGGAAACTGGCGCTGGTGTTGATGAGCTTCTTGAGCGGATAGGGATGATTCTAAAAGGGCGTGCTCAATGCGCTGGCGTTGCAATGCGGCTGCGACATAAGGTTGCGATGACCGAGACGGTGACGCGGATTAAGGCTGTGCAGGGCATGATCGAAGACAACATTGGACTTGATCTTATTGCGGATGAACTGCGCGCTGCCATCCGCGCAGTTGACATCATCGTAGGTCGGGTTGATGTAGAAGATCTGCTAGATGAAATTTTTGCGAGCTTTTGCATCGGTAAGTGAGGATGTTTCACGTGAAACACTATGACGTCATTGTTGTGGGCGGCGGCCATGCTGGAACCGAAGCTGCTCATGTGTCCGCCCGTTCGGGAGCGAAGACTGCGCTTGTCACTTTGTCAGAAGACGGGATCGGTGTTTTGTCTTGTAACCCTGCAATCGGTGGGCTGGGTAAAGGGCACCTTGTCCGGGAGATTGACGCGTTTGATGGTGTCATGGGGACCGTTGCAGATGCTGCGGGCATCCAGTTTCGACTGTTGAACCGAAAAAAGGGACCAGCAGTTCAGGGTCCACGGGCGCAAGTTGATCGCCAAGTTTATCGCGCTGTGATGGGTCGGTTGACAAAATTGCAGGAAAATTTGGACATCCTTGCTGGGGAAGCTGTCGGTCTCTTATTGGTTTACGGTCACTGCGAGGGAATTACGCTTGCTGACGGTGCGCAGATTAAGGCACATCGCGTTGTCCTAACCACAGGGACATTCTTGCGGGGGGTTATCCATATTGGTGACGTCGCAAAGCCTGGTGGCCGCATGGGCGACAAGCCATCTGTCTTAATGGCGCAGCAGCTTGATGAAATGGATATTCCGCTGGGCAGGCTTAAAACCGGTACGCCGCCCCGTCTTGATGGGCGGACAATTAATTGGGGCGGTCTTGAAATGCAGCCGGGCGATGACACCCCAAGTTTTTTCTCAGCACTGACCGGCGCGGTTTCTATTGATCAGGTATCGTGCGGGATTACCCATACGAATGAACGTACCCACGAGATTATTCAACAAAACCTAAGTAAATCGGCAATGTACGGCGGCCATATTGAAGGCGTGGGGCCACGATATTGCCCTTCTATCGAAGATAAGGTTGTGCGCTTTGCAGATAAGACGTCACACCAGATATTTCTCGAGCCCGAGGGGGTAAGCGACCATACCGTGTACCCAAACGGTATTTCAACATCGTTGCCGGTGGAAACGCAGGATGAATATGTGCATTCCATCGCTGGGCTTGAGAATGCCAAGATCCTCCAACCGGGATATGCTATTGAGTATGATCATGTCGATCCGCGCGCTTTGACGCCAACGCTGGAATTGCGCGCCTGTTCTGGGCTTTATCTTGCGGGGCAAATCAACGGAACAACAGGATATGAAGAGGCAGCTGCGCAAGGACTTGTTGCTGGTTTGAATGCAGCACGCAGCGCACAAGGATTAGAGCCGCACGTATTTACACGGCGGACTTCCTACATCGGTGTCATGGTTGATGACCTGGTAACCCGCGGAGTTTCTGAGCCCTATAGAATGTTTACGTCACGCGCTGAATTTCGGTTATCCCTGCGTGCTGACAATGCCGATCAGCGATTGACAGATGAAGGCAGGCAACTTGGTGTTGTTGGTGAAAAGCGATGGAAGCACTTTTCAGATAAGATGGAGGCACTCAAGAATGCGCGCAGTCTTCTTGATAAGTCCAAGCTTACCGCGCGCCAAATTGCCTCTGTTGGCGCAAAGGTGAACCCTGATACACCAAATAGAACAGGGTATGAGGCTCTTTCACTTAATGACTTTACGCTCGATATGTTGGACCAACTTGTTCCAGGAGCACATGAAATAGATGTGGCGACAAAGACCCAAGTTAAATATGACGCGCTTTATGCCCATTATATTGAGCGGCAAGCAAGGGATGTTGCGGCGCTTGAGCGGGATGAAAAAATGACGATCCCACGTGATCTTGATTATGCCATGGTTGGTGGGCTTTCTTTTGAACTACAGAATAAACTGACGGCTGCAAAGCCTAGTACACTTGCGCACGCTGGTAGGGTTGATGGGATAACGCCCGCGGCACTACTGGTGATATCAGCCTATCTGCGACGGGAACAGCAGAAGAAAGCGGTATAAGGATGCCGCAAATTGCAGGATTGGATGTTTCACGTGAAACAATAGAACGGCTTGAGGTTTATTCAAACCTTCTCATAAAGTGGAATGCGTCAATAAATCTTGTTTCCAAATTAACAATACCTGATCTTTGGAACCGTCATATTGCGGATTCAGCGCAGTTGCTTTGTTGGGATGTTCCAATCAAGGCAGATTGGATCGACATTGGAAGCGGGGGTGGATTGCCCGGTATCGTTGTTGCGGCAATCCTTAAAGAAACAGACCCTTCTGCAAAAGTTACGATGGTTGAGAGCGATCAAAGAAAATCTGCTTTTCTAAGGGTGGCCGCAACAACACTTGATTTGCAAGTTGGTATAATTGCTGAGCGTGCAGAAACCCTTGAGCCGGCACATGCCAATGTTCTGAGCGCACGCGCGCTCATGTCGCTTGACGGTCTCCTTTCATTAGGCAAGCGGCATATTCTCCAAGATGGGTGCCTCCTACTTCTTAAAGGGCGTAGTTTTCAGGATGAAATCGAACAAGCGCGTCAAAACTGGCACTTTGATGTTGTTGAGCGCCCAAGTATAACCGATAACGAAGCGAAAATGTTGCAGATCAGGAATATTGAACGTGCCAATGCATAGCCCACAACATGGCGCAAAAATTATTGCACTGGCCAACCAAAAGGGTGGCGTTGGAAAAACAACGACAACGATCAATCTGGGCGCTGGTCTGGCAGAGCTTGGTCAGCGGGTGCTTATCGTCGATCTTGATCCCCAAGGTAATGCATCCACAGGCCTTGGCGTTGATCAAGATCAACGCAAAGTCACCACATATGATCTTTTAACTGGCGATGCTGGTCCTGAAGACGCCGTAAGAGAAACGGAATTCGAAGACCTTTACATCGTTCCAGCCACAACAGACCTCAGCTCAGCTGATATTGAACTGATCGCGAACGAAAAGCGTAGTTTTTTGCTACGCGATGCCTTGCGACAGCTTACGATGGATCTGTTAGATTTTGACTACATATTGATTGATTGCCCGCCATCCCTCAATATATTGACTGTGAACGCCTTTATTGCAGCCCATTCGATCATTGTGCCGTTACAAAGCGAGTTCTTCGCGCTTGAAGGGCTTTCGCAGCTGATGCTGACCATCCGCGAAGTTCGCGAAACTGCAAACAAAGACCTGCGAATTGAAGGCGTCGTCCTCACAATGTACGATCGCCGAAATAATCTATCTGTTCAGGTCGAAAACGATGCGCGCGCAAACCTTGGTAGTCTGGTCTTTAAGACTGTCATTCCTAGAAACGTCCGTCTAAGCGAGGCACCATCTTTCGCAATGCCCGCACTTAATTATGATCCTTCATCCAAGGGCAGCCAGGCCTATCGTGCACTTGCTGCTGAACTTATGTCTTTGAATCAAACTACCGCATAAAGGGCAGACCTATGACAAAACAGCAAAAATCCCGAGGGTTGGGGCGCGGTCTGTCCGCTTTGATGGCCGATGTGAATGCGGATGCGCCTGCGGATCAAAGCATGCAGCGCAAACCCGATACCCATCTACCAATTGAGCGTGTTGTTCCAAACCCGGATCAGCCCCGCAGGACGTTTGAACAAACAGCCCTTGATGATCTCGCGGCGTCGATCCGTGAAAAGGGCATCATCCAGCCCATTATTGTCCGCCAAGATCCAACTGATCCAAGCTGCTATCAGATCGTGGCTGGCGAACGGCGCTGGCGCGCGGCACAACTTGCCAATCTACATGACATTCCTGTCCTGATTCGTGAATTTGATGACACCGAGGTCCTTGAGGTCGCGATCATCGAGAACATTCAGCGCGCTGATTTGAATCCCGTAGATGAAGCGTCTGGCTATAAGCACCTGATGGAACGCTTCGGCCATACGCAGGATCAGCTTTCAAAGGTCCTTGGCAAAAGCCGCAGCCATGTTGCCAATCAAATGCGCCTGCTTGCCCTACCAGATGCAGTCCTTGATCTGCTGGCACGCGGCGATTTGTCTGCGGGCCATGCGCGTGCCTTGATTGGTCACGAAAATGCATCCCAGCTTGCGCGCGACATTGTTGCAAAGAAACTTTCAGTCCGCGAGGTTGAAAAGCTTGTAAAACAAGGGGTTGCAAAGCCAAAGACAAACACTGCCCCAAAGCCAATCAAGGATGCTGATACCCTTCAGATCGAAGCTGAACTTGCCGCCCAAATTGGAATGCCTGTCAGCATTGATCATAAAGCAGATCAAAGCAGTGGTACGGTTTCAATTCGCTATAAGTCATTGGAACAATTGGATGATCTTCTTCGTGTATTGGCTGGAAACTAGTCCGCAAGCAGGCTGCGCAAGACACTGTTTAATACCGGGCGGCCTTGTGCGGTTACGAACAGGTGATCATCAGCGATATCCACGAGGCCTAAATCACGTAAACCATTGATTTTATTTTTAAAATCATGATTTTTGTATCGTGATAAGGCCACCCCTTCACGCAGCCGCAGTCCCATTAACAGACTCTCTGTGACTGTATCCTCTGGTGATAACACCGTTCTCGGCAATTCACCCGCCCCGGTTTTTTCAACTTGCTGCAACCAAGCCATCGGCCCATCCGGCGCAACCGTTTCATACCGCGTTCCATCAAGGGTCAAACGCCCATGCGCACCCGGCCCAATCCCCACATAGTCGCCATAGCGCCAATAAATCAGGTTATGCCGGCTTTCTTCCCCCGGCCGTGCATGATTTGAAACCTCATATCCGGGAAAACCAGTGGCCTCGCAAATGTCTTGCGTGCGCAGATACAAATCCGCGCCAAGATCTTCATTTGGCAATCCACGCAAACGGCCACTGGCGAAGCGATCACCAAAGGCTGTCCCATCCTCAATCGTCAGTTGATATAAGGACAGGTGATCCACAGCCATACTCAGGGCTTCCTTCAGTTCCCCTTCCCATGCTGCCAATGATTGATCTTGCCGGGCATAGATCAAGTCAAAGCTGACCCGATCAAACGCATGTCGCGCCACGTCAAATGCAGCGCGTGCTTCAGCAGCGGAATGTAGGCGGCCCAACGCTTTTAGGTCCGCATCATTCAAGGCCTGCACGCCCAATGATACACGATTGACGCCTGCATCGCGATAATCAGCAAAGCGCCCTGCCTCGACGGACGTGGGGTTTGCTTCAAGGGTCACTTCAAAGCTATTTGATGTTCGCCAGGTTTTTCGGATCGCCGAAATGATCGCATCGACTAGCGCGGGCTCCATCATGCTTGGTGTGCCGCCACCAAAGAAAACCGTGTCTAAAATGCGGCCTTGGGTCTCTTTTCCGGCGCGGGCAATCTCGGATAGATACGCTTTTTCCCAGCGCTTCTGGTCAATTTGATCCACGACATGGCTGTTGAAATCACAGTAAGGACATTTGGCCTGACAAAACGGCCAGTGCAGGTAAAGGCCAAAGCCCCCATGTTCCCAATCTTCAGGCAAAGCAGCCCTTTACCAGCTTGGCGAACGCATCCGCGCGGTGGCTGATTTTGTTCTTTTCCCAGCGATCCATCTCACCGAATGTGATGTCATATCCATTGGGCTGAAAAATAGGATCATAGCCATGCCCTTGATCTCCACGCATTGGCCAAACGACTTGACCTTCCATGATACCCGGAAAAACCTCATCATACCCGTCAGGCCAAGCGAGCACTAATGTGGAACAAAACCGTGCTGTGCGCGGGAAAGGCGCGTTCTTCGCCTCAAGTTCGTTCCAGGTCCGGGTCATCGCCATCACAAAGTCACGGCCATTCGGGGTCTCAGACCAATCTGCCGTATAAACCCCCGGTGCCCCGTCCAAAGCATCGACCTCAATCCCGCTATCATCAGCCAAAGCAGGCAAACCGGTTGCCTTCGCCGCCGCATGTGCCTTGATCCGGGCATTCCCGACAAATGTGGTTTCTGTCTCTTCCGGTTCAGGCAAACCGTGATCTGCATTCGACGACAAGGATATCCCAAAGGGAGACAGCAAATCCGCAATCTCCTCTAACTTCCCTTGGTTGTGGGTCGCTACGACCAATTCCTTGCCATCAAAGCGACGCATTAACTTACCGCTGTCATCTGGATCGCGTTTAATTCGCCGATACCTTTCTCGGCCAAATCAAGCAGCTTATCCATCTGTGGACGGGTAAAAGTCGATCCTTCGGCAGACATCTGGACTTCAACCAGTTTTCCGCCAGTCAGGATAAAGTTCCCATCCACACCTGCCTCACTGTCCTCGGGGTAATCCAGATCAAGCACCTCTTGTCCGGCATAGATGCCGCAAGAAATGGCAGCGACAGGATCAACCAACGGATCGCTGATAATGTCGCCAGCCTTCATTAGCTGGTTCACGGCCAGTTTCAAAGCGACCCAACCGCCCGTGATCGATGCGCAGCGGGTCCCGCCATCGGCTTGAATAACATCACAATCCACAGTGATCTGGCGTTCGCCCATCGCAACACGATCAACGCCAGCACGCAAAGACCGCCCGATCAGGCGTTGAATTTCCTGCGTGCGTCCTGATTGCCCGTTCTTCGCTTCACGGCGCATTCGCGTATGGGTCGCGCGTGGTAGCATCCCGTATTCAGCAGTGACCCAGCCAAGCCCCGACCCCTTCATGAACGACGGTACCCGCGTATCGACAGACGCGGTACATAACACATGCGTATCCCCGCATTTGATCATGCACGACCCTTCGGCATGGCGGGTTGTTCCAACTTCGATCGTGACGGAACGCATTTCGTCGGTCTGGCGGCCAGATGGGCGCATTTGTCTTCTCCTCAATGGGTTGTTTGGGTGGCATACGCTGCCCATCTGATAAATCCAAGCCTGATTGACCTTTGCTCAGGTCTGACGTCTAGTATCAACGCGATTTCACTGGGATCAGAATGACGGACGCGCCGCAGAACCTTGATGATTTAAACGCCCGCTCGCGCGAGGTATTTCGGCGCGTGGTTGAAGGCTATCTTGAAACGGGTGATCCCGTTGGCTCGCGCACGTTGACGCGGACTTTGACCGAACAGGTGAGTGCAGCAACCGTGCGCAATGTTATGCAAGACCTTGAGTATCTTGGTCTTCTAGGGAGCCCACACACAAGCGCCGGGCGCGTGCCCACGCAACTTGGCCTGCGCATGTTTGTCGATGGGCTGCTTGAGGTCGATGATCTTTCTGGCGAAGATCGGAGTCGCATTGACCAAACCCTTGGCGGCAATGAACAAGATGTAACCACGCTGCTTGATCGGGTTGGTTCTGCCCTGTCCGGTGTGACGCAAGGGGCAAGCCTTGTGCTGACGCCCAAGCACGAGGCCGCGATCAAGCACATCGAATTTGTGTCACTTTCCGCTGACAGGGCTCTTGTGGTGCTGGTATTTGCGGACGGGCATGTTGAAAACCGGCTCTTCTCGCCCCCTGCCGGGCAAACGCCGTCTTCCATGCGGGAAGCGGCAAACTTTATCAATGCGCTGGCCGAAGGGCATACGTTGTCCGAACTTGGCCAAATCATTGCCCGCGAAATCAAAGCGCGGCGACAAGAGATCGACAAACTCGCCGCCGAACTGGTCCAAAGCGGCCTCGCCCTTTGGGAAAACGAAGGCGAATCAAACGAACGCCTCATTGTACGTGGACGCGGGAACCTGCTGTCCGAAAATGAATCAGAGGCGGATCTGGAACGTATCCGCACCCTCTTTGACGATCTTGAACGCAAACGTGACATCGCTCAATTCCTTGATTTGACCAAGGAAGGTGACGGTGTGCGCATTTTTATCGGGTCTGAGAACAAATTGTTCTCTTTATCGGGTTCCTCTCTGGTCGTTTCCCCTTATATGAACGCCGACCGCAAGATAATTGGCGCCGTGGGCGTCATCGGTCCGACCCGTCTGAATTATGGCCGGATCGTGCCTATCGTAAATTACACCGCACAGCGCGTCGGGCGCATGATCGCCGACCGCTCATAACTGGGGAAGTCCATGTCTGACAACGAAGCCGAACCAATGAGCCTTGATGAACTCGCCGCCGAGGGTGACGCCATGGAAGCAGGTGAAGTTGCGTTCGAAGAGATCGCCGCCCTTTCTGCCGAGCGGGATGAGCTGAAAGATAAATTCATGCGCGCGCTGGCTGACGCCGAGAATATGCGCAAACGGTCAGAGCGTGACCGCAAAGAGGCCGAGAATTACGGTGGTTCAAAACTCGCCCGTGATATGCTGCCGGTCTATGACAACCTGCGCCGCGCCCTGCAGGCAGATGCAGATTCCGAGAAAGAGGCAAACGCCGCCCTTCTTGAGGGTGTCGAATTGACCATGCGCGAACTGATCAGTGTTTTCAAAAAGCACGGGATCGACCCAATCACACCCGAAGTCGGCGATAAATTTGACCCGCAGCTGCACCAAGCCATGTTCGAGGCGCCCGTCCCCGGCACACAAGCGGGTGACATTATTCAGGTCGCTGCCGAAGGTTTCATGCTGCACGACCGGCTATTGCGGCCGGCACAGGTCGGGGTTTCTTCAACGCCAAAGTCGTAATCGGGCGATCAACACGATTACCAAAGCAGGGGTTCAGCCCCTGCTTTTTTGCTTTCGGGCCTCAAAAACCCCAATTTAGGGTCTAGTCTGCGATAAGTTCCCGCAGTTCATAGATTAACGCCAACGCCTCTTTCGGGGTCAGGTCATCCGGTAGAACTGCTTTCAACCGCGCCTCGGCCTGCGACTCTGAAACCATAGGTAGAGGCGCAGCCGCCGTCGCTGCAAACAACGGCAAATCATCAATGATCGCTTTGCTGCCCCCTTCCCTTTCGCCTTTTTCAAGCGCTTCCAAAACAACCTTGGCCCGCTCCACAACAACCGGCGGTAATCCAGCCAAACGCGCAACTTGCACACCATAAGACCGATCCGCCGTCCCCTTGCGGACCTCATGCAAGAAGATCACATCGCCTTCCCATTCTTTCACGGAAACGGTCGCGTTATCTACGCCGTCCAGTTTGGCAGAAAGCGCTGACATCTCGTGATAATGTGTCGCAAACAAAGCGCGGCACCTGTTCACGTCATGCAAGTGCTCCAACGTGGCCCATGCAATCGATAAACCATCATAGGTCGCTGTCCCCCGACCGATTTCATCCAAAATCACCAAGGCCCGATCATCGGCTTGGTTCAGAATAGCGGCGGTTTCGACCATTTCGACCATAAAGGTCGACCGGCCCTTCGCCAGATCATCCGACGCACCGACCCGGCTGAAAATCTGACTGACAATGCCAATACGGGCGGAGGTCGCAGGGACATAGCTGCCCATCTGCGCAAGGATCGCAATCAAAGCATTTTGCCGCAGAAACGTCGATTTACCTGCCATATTTGGCCCAGTCAAAAGCCAGATCGACGCATCCGTCAGGCCGCAATCATTGGCAACAAAAGGCGTGCCAGCCTTTTGCAATGCGGCCTCAACCACAGGATGGCGTCCGCCAACAATATCAAAAGTACGGCTGTCATCCAGCTTGGGTGCAGCCCAATTTTCAGTTTGCGCTAAATGGGCAAGCCCGGCAGCTAAATCAATCACAGCCAAGCCACGGGCCAAAGCCCCCAAAGGCCCGGCCTGCGCAACAATCGCCCGTGTTAGACTATCAAATATGCGTTTCTCAATCTCCAACGCGCGGCCACCCGCATTCAAAATCCGGGTTTCAATCTCGCTCAGTTCGACAGTCGTGAAGCGTACCTGATTGGCGGTTGTTTGCCGGTGGATGAATGTCTCATTCAAAGGTGGTGACATCATCTTTTCTGCATGGGTTGCTGTGGTCTCGATAAAATATCCCAGCACATTGTTATGCTTAATCTTCAGGGCGGATACGCCAGACAGTTCAATAAACTCTGCCTGCATCTTTGCAATAATTCCGCGCCCTTCATCGCGTAACGTGCGCGCTTCATCCAAATCTGTGTCATAGCCTTGCGCCACAAAGCCACCATCACGGGCTAGCAAGGGGGGCTCTGGCACCAAAGCAGAGTCTAACAGGGCCAAAAGCGTTTCGTGCCCGATCAAGTCGCGGGTCGCTTCAACCAGTTCATCCGGCAACCCTATGCCCTTGAACATTTCGGCCAATTGGGCCGCCTGCCCCAGCGTATTGCGGATTCCAGCCATGTCCCGCGGCCCACCACGTTCAAGCGCGAGACGCGACAAAGCGCGGTCCAGATCATGTACGCCACGCATAAGATCACGCACGTCAGCCGATAATCGTGATTGCTCTACAAAAAATGTAACCGCCGCCTGCCGCGCGGTGACTGTCGCAACATTACAAGCCGGACTTGCCAAACGCCGCTCTAACAATCGTGCGCCGCCAGCCGTCACAGTCCGATCAATCGCATCCAGCAATGATCCAGACCTGCCACCCGCCATCGCCTGCGTTAATTCCAAAGACTTCCGCGTTGGCGCATCAATCTGCATTGTTGCGCGGCGTCCTTCCTGCACAGGTGGGCGCAATAGTGGTAAATTGCCCTTTTGGGTAATCTCCAAATATTCAGTGATCGCGGCAAGTGCGGCAATCTCCGCCCGCGCAAAACTGCCAAAGGCATCCAAGGATTTAACCTTAAAGAACGCCATCAATCGTTTTTCACCCGCAGTGCTGTCAAACGCAGCCCTGCCCAATGTCGATAAAGCTGCGCCAGACCCGACAATCGGATCTGCAAGCGCACCCTCGGCGCCATCTGCAACAATCACTTCACGCGGGGCCAGCCGGGCCAATTCTGGCCCTAATGCCACCCGCGGACACATCATCACATGAAATGCCCCCGTCGAAATATCGACCCAAGCAAGGGCGCTTTCGTCTCTAACTTGGGCAAAAGCGGCCAAAAAGTTGTGACGACGGGCATCCAGCAAAGATTCTTCCGTCAAAGTGCCCGGCGTCACCAGCCGCACAACATCGCGCTTTACAACCGCTTTATATCCGCGCTTTTTCGCCTCTTCAGGTTTTTCCATCTGCTCACAAACAGCAACGCGAAAGCCTTTGCGGATAAGGGTGAGTAAATATCCCTCGGCCGCATGAACCGGAACACCACACATGGGAATGTCTTTATCGTTGTGCTTCCCGCGTTTGGTGAGTGCGATATCCAACGCGGCCGCCGCAGCGACCGCATCGTCAAAGAACATCTCGTAAAAGTCGCCCATGCGATAAAACAATAGCGCGTCAGGATACCCAGCTTTCAGGTCTAGATATTGCGCCATCATGGGCGTGACTGTCGATTTATCGGCCATATATCCCCCGGATCATCACGGGCGACACTATCTATCCAATGTTAGCGACGAAAGTCGAAAACGAACCCGTTGCAGCCCAACCGCGCATGACGCAAAGTGACGGTCACGCCCAAGGGAGGACAAGATGGCCAAAACCGAGATGAGCCGTGAAGACGCGCTTACATTCCACCTGAACCCAACACCGGGCAAATGGGAGATCGCGGCCACCGTCCCCATGACGACGCAGCGTGATCTGTCGCTTGCCTATTCCCCCGGCGTCGCGATCCCCTGCGAAGAAATCCATGCCAATCCGGCAACCGCATATGATTACACCAACAAAGGCAATTTGGTTGCAGTCGTTTCAAACGGCACTGCAGTCCTTGGTCTTGGGAACCTTGGCGCGCTGGCGTCCAAACCAGTAATGGAAGGCAAATCCGTTCTGTTCAAAAGGTTCGCTGATGTGAACTCGATTGATATCGAACTTGATACCGAAGACCCGGACGCTTTCTGCGAAGCTGTCCGGCTGATGGGTCCTACCTTTGGCGGTATCAATCTTGAAGACATCAAAGCGCCCGAATGCTTCATCATTGAACAGCGTCTTAAGGAAGAAATGGATATCCCCGTCTTCCACGATGACCAGCACGGAACGGCTGTGATCTGCGCGGCCGGCCTAATCAACGCGCTGCACATTTCTGGCAAAAAGATAGAAGATGTCAAAATCGTTCTCAACGGGGCAGGGGCTGCCGGGATTGCCTGCCTTGAACTACTCAAAGCGATGGGGGCTAAGCACGACAATTGCATCATGTGCGACACCAAAGGCGTCATTTATCAAGGACGTACCGAGGGGATGAACCAGTGGAAATCTGCACACGCCGCGCAAACCAAGGCGCGCACGTTGGATGACGCGATGAAAGATTGCGACGTTTTCCTTGGGGTGTCTGCTAAAGGGGCTGTGACCCAAGATATGGTGTCTAAGATGGCAAAAAACCCTGTTATCTTTGCCATGGCAAACCCCGACCCCGAAATCACGCCTGAAGACACCCATGCTGTGCGCGAAGATGCAATCGTCGCCACGGGGCGCAGCGATTATCCCAACCAAGTGAACAACGTGCTTGGGTTTCCCTACCTTTTCCGGGGCGCGCTCGACATTCACGCGCGCGCGATTAATGATGAAATGAAGATCGCCTGCGCGCATGCTCTTGCCAACCTCGCACGCGAAGATGTGCCGGACGAGGTTGCTATGGCCTATGGCAAGAAACTCACCTTCGGGCGCGACTACATTATTCCAACGCCCTTCGATCCGCGCCTAATCCACCGCATTCCAACTGCAGTTGCGCAAGTGGGGATGAAAACCGGTGTTGCCCGGCGGCCGATCATCGACATGGAGGCTTACGAAGCGTCATTGAAATCGCGCATGGACCCGACGGCGTCAATGCTGCGCAGCCTCAATGCCCGTGCACGCGCCGCGCAATCGACTGTTGTTTTCGCAGAAGGCGATGATGCACGCGTGCTGCGCGCTACCGTGCTTTACCAGCGGTCAGGGCTTGGAAAGGCACTTGTCGTTGGTCGTGATTCAGACGTGAAAGAGATACTTGTCGAAGAAGGGCTTGGCGATGCTTTTGAAGAACTCGAAATCATAAATGCAGCCAAAACACCCCATTTAGACACTTACAGGGACTTTCTTTATACGAGGCTTCAGCGCAAAGGCTTTGATAAACAAGACGTCCATCGGCTTGCCGCGCGGGACAGGCATGTCTTTGCGTCATTGATGCTGGCGCATGGGCACGCCGACGGAATGGTGACTGGCGCAACCCGCAAATCGGCACATGTGCTTGAACTGATTAACCATGTTTTTGATGCTGAACCACACCACGGGGCGGTTGGCGTGACGGCTGTGCTAAACAAAGGTAAAATCGTTCTCATCTCAGACACACTTGTTCATGAATGGCCGAACGAAAACGACCTTGCTGATATTGCCGAACGCGGTGCCTCTGTCGCGCGTGATCTTGGCCTTGATCCGCGCGTGGCCTTTGTGTCGTTCTCAACCTTTGGGTACCCTGTGTCAGAGCGGGCGGAAAAGATGCGTACCGCGCCAGCTATCCTTGAGGCGCGCAACGTCGATTTCGAATACGAAGGCGAAATGGCCGTGGATGTCGCGTTGAATCCGCAAGCACGCGAACACTATCCTTTTTCGCGGTTGACGGGCCCTGCAAATATTCTTGTCGTCCCGGCAAGGCATTCTGCATCTATCTCTGTCAAATTGATGCAGGAAATGGGGGGCGCAACGGTAATCGGTCCAATTCTGACCGGGGTTGGCCATCCGGTGCAAATTTGTTCCACCGTGTCGACGGTGAACGACATCCTTAATATGGCGGTCATCGCCGCCTGCGAGGTTGGGTAAATGACGATTTGGAACCTTGGATCTATCAATGCTGATTTCGTTTATAGCGTCTCGCATATTCCAGCTCCCGGCGAAACGCTTGCGTCAACGGACCGCAGGATGTTTCTGGGCGGGAAGGGGGCAAACATGTCCGTCGCCGCCGCTCGTGCAGCGGCGCATGTGAACCACATCGGGGCAGTGGGTCCTGATGGTAAAGAACTTGTCCAGCGTCTGCTCGAATATGGGGTCGATACGCGCAATATTGCTAATTTAGACACTGAAACGGCGCAAGCGATCATCATGGTTGATCCAGGCGGAGAGAACGCAATCATTCTTCACCCCGGGGCCAACCACAAGGTGCCGCAAGCTGCCTTGCAATCAGCATTGTCAGAGGCCGAGACGGGTGATTGGCTGATTATGCAAAACGAAACCAACCTCCAACGCACCGCAGCAGAGATGGGGCGCAAGATGGGTCTTAAGGTTGGCTACGCAGCCGCGCCCTTTTCTGTTGAACGGGTGCAGGCCGTCCTCGAACATCTCGATTTTCTGATCCTGAACGCGGTCGAGGCTGAACAGCTGCGCCAAGCGACCGGGCAAACGCCCGATACCCTTCCCGTTGAAGATGTCATCGTCACGCTTGGTGCAGGTGGGGTCGATTGGTATGGTAATGAGGGGAAAGCGCATTTTGATGCGATACCCGTTGATCCGGTGGATACCACCGGGGCAGGGGACACATTCACCGGCTACGTCCTTGCCTGCCTTGATCGGGGGCAGCCTATGGCGCAGGCGATCAAGACGGCGATAAAGGCCGCAGCAATTATGGTCACCCGGCACGGAACGGCGGATGTGATCCCTGATCTTGCCGATGTACAGGCGTTTCAACAATGATCAAAGTGACCACCCATCAAGCCGAGGAAGATACGCGCAACGAAGATATCCTGATCTACGTGAACGGAAAAATTGTGCCCAAGGCGAAGGCCATGATTAGTGTCTATGACAGTGGTTTCATGCTTGGTGACGGGGTGTGGGAAGGGCTGCGCCTTTATAATGGAACATGGGCGTTCATCGACGAACACCTCGACCGGTTGTTTGAGGCGGCGAAAGCCATCGATCTTGATATCGGGATGGATCAAGAAGCTGTTAAAACGGCCGTGTTAGACACGCAAAATGCCAATGGCATGACCACCGACGCCCACGCGCGGCTTATGATCACGCGCGGTGTTAAAACCCGACCTTTCCAGCATCCAAGCCTGTCGCAATCCGGTCCGACTTTTGTAATCATCATGGAACATTCGCGGCCTAAAATCCCGCGCCCGATTACCCTTGCGACGGTGCCGCATCTGCGCGGCCTGCCAATGACGCAGGACCCTAAGTTGAATAGCCATTCCAAGTTGAACTGCATTCTTGCCTGCATCGCTGCTGAAAAAGCGGGTGCCGATGAAGGGCTGATGCTTGACTTGCATGGGTTCGTCAACACGACGAACGCTTGCAATTTCTTCATCGTGCGCAAAGGCGAAGTTTGGACCAGCACTGGCGATTACTGCATGAACGGGATCACGCGACAGAAAGTCATCGACCTCTGTCGTGCCAATGACATTCCCGTCTTCGAACGAAATTTCAGCCTTGTAGACACCTACGGCGCTGACGAAGCTTTCCTTACTGGAACCTTCGGGGCCCAAACGCCGGTCAGCCACATTGACGGGCGACAAATCGGGGCAGGGGATATGGGCCCCGTAACGCAGCGCATCCGTGACCTCTATAAAGCACTGATCACGGATACCTGTGGATGAGAATTGCGATGTGGTCCGGGCCGCGCAACCTGTCGACGGCGCTGATGTATAGCTTTGGAAGCCGCGCTGACTTTGCGATTTGGGACGAACCGTTTTACGCGCCCTACCTTGCGGCGACCGGGATAGATCACCCCATGTGGGACGATATCATCGCTACACATGAGGTTGATCCAGCGAAAGTTGCGGCACGCTGCATAGACACTATTCCAAGCGAAAAGCCGCATTTTTACATGAAACACATGCCGCACCACATGATTGATGGGTTCCCGCTGGATTGGGCCAAGGACTGTGTGAATATCCACCTCATCCGGCATCCAGCGCGGGTGATTGCAAGCTATGGGGCAAAGCGCGATACGATCTCAGCAGAAGATATCGGCTTTCAACAGCAACTTGCGCTTTACCATAAACTTGGCGGGGTTGTCATCGACAGCGCTGATATTCGCAAAGACCCGGCGGAAATGCTGAACCTTCTGTGTGATACCATCGGATTAGACTTCGATCCAGCTATGCTGTCATGGCCCAAAGGACCGCGGTCTGAGGATGGGATTTGGGCGAAATACTGGTATGATATGGTGCATCAAAGCACTGGCTTTGCGGGGCCAGAGGGGGCGCTGCCCCAGGTAGATACCCAGTATTTGCCCTTATTAGACTCTGCTTTGCCTGCCTATGCGGCCATGGCGCAGGATAAAATCTAGGTTACTTCAATCGCCGATCGCGGGCCGCAAGTAGTTTCAAACGCAAAGCATTCAATTGAATGAACCCCTTCGCATCTGTCTGATCATAGGCACCTGCATCATCCTCAAAGGTGACATGCGCCTCAGAATAAAGCGAATGATCCGACCAGCGGGCAACAGTCGTGGCAGAGCCCTTGTAAAGCTTCACGCGCACAGTGCCGGTGACATGTTCCTGCGATTTGTCGATCAAGGCCTGCAGCATTTCGCGTTCGGGGGAGAACCAGAAACCGTTGTAGATCAGTTCGGCATAACGCGGCATGATCGAATCTTTCAGATGACCTGCACCTGAATCAAGCGTAATCTGTTCAATCCCGCGATGGGCCTCAAGTAGCACAGTGCCGCCGGGAGTTTCATAAACGCCGCGTGATTTCATGCCGACGAACCGGTTCTCAACAAGGTCCAGACGACCTACGCCATGCTTGCCTCCAAGCTCATTCAATTTGGTCAGGATTGTCGCAGGGGACATCATTTCCCCATCGATAGACACTGCATCGCCCTTCTCGAACCCAATCTCGACCATTTCGGGCACATCTGGTGCGGCTTCTGGGGCGACGGTGCGCTGGTAAACATATTCAGGGGCTTCATCGGCGGGATTTTCAAGCACCTTTCCCTCGGATGATGTGTGCAAGAGGTTGGCATCGACACTAAACGGGGCTTCGCCGCGTTTGTCCTTGGCGACCGGAATCTGGTGCGCCTCCGCAAATTCAAGCAGCTTCGTGCGGCTGGTTAGATCCCAATCCCGCCAAGGGGCGATGACCTTGATATCGGGGTTCAACGCATAGGCGGCCAATTCAAAGCGAACCTGATCATTGCCCTTGCCGGTTGCACCATGGGCAATTGCATCGGCACCCTCCTCGGCTGCAATCTCAACCAGACGTTTGGAAATCAGCGGACGGGCAATGGATGTACCCAGTAAATATAGACCCTCATAAAGGGCATTCGCACGGAACATGGGGAAAACAAAGTCGCGCACAAACTCTTCACGCACATCTTCAACATAGATAGATTTGGCACCCATCATCTCGGCCTTGGCGCGCGCGGGCTCAAGTTCTTCGCCCTGACCAAGGTCTGCGGTAAAGGTGATCACTTCGCAGCCATATTCAGTCTGCAACCATTTCAGGATGATCGACGTATCAAGACCGCCAGAATAGGCGAGGACAACTTTCTTCGGAGCGGACATGATGCGAAACCCTATGCGTGTTTAACCTTGCGCAGCGCGATAACGGCTTTTGGAAATAGGGGCAAGCTTTGGCAGTCAGTGAACATGCCAAAGCACAAAGTTGCCTCAAATCTGGCCCATGCTCGCTTTATAGTTGAAACACATAGGCAATCGGGGGACACCAGAAAGCAAAGATCAAATTAGGAACAGTATTGATGGCATGGGACATTTTTAAAACGGCATTCGCAGAGGTCTTCAATCGTTTCGGGCTTGCCGTGAAGATCACGCTAGTTCCGTTCTTCATTCTGATGGCGATGTCCGCAATCTTGATTGGTGTTGGTTGGTCGAATTTTTCATTTAGTAACAACGCAGGGCCTCAATTCAGCCTACTTGTGTTTTTCATTGGGCTCCTGATCGTTGTTGCGACGATCATTCTTTTTGCGTGGGCCGCGATCTCGTGGCATCGGGCGACGTTATTGAATGAAACGGTTGGATTTATTCCCTCGCTCAGCGGTTTGCCCGTCGGGCGCTATATCGGGTATTCCATCCTCATCGGTCTTATTCTTGTAGTGGCAGCATTCGTTGTTGTTATGCTGATCGGGCTTGTCAGTGCACCGTTTTTGCCGGGTTTGAGCGGATCCAACTTCATGTTTATTTCTGTCGTGACGCTACTTATCGGATCAATTGCCGGCATCGTGCTGCAATACTTTTGGCTGCGCCTTGCAGTGATCCTGCCCGGCATCGCGGTGGATCGTCCCCTTGGAATCGGCGATGGCTGGCACGAAACAAGGGATTATGCAGGTCCGATCTTTTGGCTGGCTGCCATCATCACAGCGATCACTACAGGTTTCTCGCTCCTGCTTTTGCCCATTCAGATGGCAAGCCCGACATTTTCATTCATTCTGCAGATCCCGTTCAATTTCATCTTCTTCATCTTCGGGATCAGCGTCATGACCGAGGTCTATAAGCGCACATCACACGTGGAAACGGTTGGCGACGTTTTTGATTAAGCAGCGGGCAAAGTGACGTCAAACAAGTGTTTGAATAGCGTTAAGGATGCGAACCCTGCGACAACCGGCGCTTTGACGTTGAAGTGATTATGCTTCTCAGATCTTTTCGCGCGCGAAAAGGTGTTTCGCAAGGAATTCAGCGTCGCCACTGTTGCAAAGCAAGGGAATCGCCTCGCGCGCATTCATCCAAACGGCCGTATGATCCGGCTCAAGCGGGGGACCAAGGCGCACCACAGGTTTCGCAGCGAAAACATGGCAGACCTTCTCGGCCCATTTGTCGTATTCGGGCATATATGTGAACCGGCGAAAGGCACCCAAACGCACCGGCCTTGCGATGCGCCAACCAGTTTCCTCATAGACCTCACGATGCAGCGCCTGAATAGGGCTTTCGCCGGGATCAATCCCGCCACCGGGCAAGAGCAAATCATTGTAAGGGTCTGATTGCCAGGCGAGCAAAATATCAGGGCCACGCCGCAAAATCCCATAAGCCCCGGCGCGCATTTCATACCGCTGCCCGGCCTTTGGCGGATTGCCATGTCGCTTGATCATACCTGCTGCCCCTTGGCGCTGTGCTTGCTCTGCCTATATAGGCGCGATAACACCATTCCGCACAAGTAAGGAAAAGCCATGACCCTTGGCAGCCAAATCGCCTGGGACGACACAGTTTTGCCGTTCCAACTGGACGCTTCAGATATTCGCGGGCGCGTTGCGCGTCTTGACGGCGTGCTTGAGGCTGTTCTGGAACAGCACGACTATCCACCCATGATCGAAGGGCTTGTCGCTGAAATGGCGCTGCTGACGGCGATGATCGGGCAATCCATCAAGACACAGTGGAAACTGTCCTTGCAAGTGCGCGGCTCTGGCCCTGCACGGTTGATTGCCACGGATTACTATGGCCCAACCAAAGAGGGCGAACCTGCGCGTATCCGCGCCTACGCCAGCTATGATGCTGACACGCTGGATCAATCCGCCGACCCGTTCAGCCAGATCGGGCAGGGGTATTTTGCGATCCTGATCGACCAGGGCGAACATATGGCACCATACCAAGGGATCACCCCCATCGCTGGCGGGTCCCTGTCGGCCTGTGCGGAAACGTATTTTGCACAATCCGAACAACTGCCCACACGGTTCAGCCTGTCCTATGGACGCAGCCAATTGCCGGGTGAAAGCGAACATTGGCGGGCAGGGGGCGTGATGCTGCAGCACATGCCCAAAGCGTCGCCCTTGATGAAGCAGGATGATGCTGCATCCGGCGAAGAGGGCCTTCTTGCGGCTGAGGATATTCTGGACGAGGTCGAAGGCGAAAATTGGACGCGGGCGAACACGTTGCTCGACACAGTTGACGACATGGAGCTTATCGGGCCCACCGTGCAGCCAACTGAACTTCTGGTGCGGCTCTTCCATGAAGAAAAGCCGCGCGTCTATGACGCCCAGCCCATCAAGTTTGGCTGCACCTGTTCCGAAGACCGCGTGCGCCAAAGCCTGTCGATCTATTCGGCCAAGGATATTGGCACGATGACCAAGGACGACGGGACCGTAACGGCTGACTGCCAATTCTGCGGCGCGCATTACGTCTTTCAACCCGAAACCCTTGGTTTCGAGGCATCAGATGGACCAGACGTCTGATCTGGAAATTTCGCTGCGAAATGCGCTGTCTCACGCGGGCAGCGCATCGTCTGACTTTGACCTGAATAAAGACCTGCCATCGCCCAAAGGGCGCACGCTGAAACCCGCCGCCGTACTGATCGGTGTGACGAAGGACGCGCAAGTGATCCTCACCAAACGCTCGGCCCGGCTGCAACATCATCCCGGCCAAGTGGCCTTTCCGGGCGGCAAGCAAGACCCGACAGACGCAACACTCACCGACGCTGCCTTACGCGAAGCGCATGAAGAAATCGGCCTGCCGCCCGATCTGGTCAAACCGCTTGGCACGCTGCCCCCGCACGAAACAGTCACCAGTTATCTGGTCACGCCTGTACTGGCCTTGATCCAAGCTGATTTCGAAGAGGTTGCCGAAGCAGGTGAAGTCGCCGAAATCTTCCGCGTACCGCTTGCGCATGCGACAAACCCGGAAAACTTCCGCGTCGAAGGCCGCCGCTGGCAAGGGTACAAGCGGCACTACTACGCCGTACCCTTTGGGCCCTATTACATCTGGGGCGCGACCGCGCGGATGCTGCGCGGGCTGGCAGAGCGTATGAACCCATGAAGATCAGTGCGCCTTGGATTTTCGCAGCGAAACCCGTCTGCGATATGCTGACTGACGCGGGACACAACGCGTGGTTCGTCGGCGGCTGCGTGCGCAACGCGCTGCTGGATGAACCCGTCGCCGACATCGACATCAGCACCACCGCGCATCCCGAGGCAGTCATGAAGCTGGCGAAAGGTGCAGGCTTCAACGCGATTCCCACTGGCATCGATCACGGCACAATCACAGTCGTCGCGAACCATATCGCTTACGAAATCACAACACTGCGCAAAGACATTGCCACCGACGGCAGGCGCGCCGTCGTGACCTTCGCGGATACGCTCGAAGAAGACGCGCGCCGCCGCGATTTCACTATGAACGCACTTTACGCATTGCCTGATGGGACCATCGTTGATCCCTTGGGCGGCCTCCCTGACCTGCAAGCTCGGCGGTTTATCTTCATCGAAGATCCAGATCAGCGCATCCGCGAAGACTATCTGCGCATTCTGCGCTTCTTCCGCTTTCACGCGTGGTACGGGCAAGACGGGATTGACGCCGAAGGGCTGGCGGCGTGTGCAGAAAACATCGACGGGCTTGATCAACTGTCCAGAGAGCGGATCGGGTCCGAACTCCTCAAATTTCTGGCGGCACCCAACCCTGCCCCAGCACTCGCCAGTATGGCGTCTATCGGCGCGCTTATACGTATCCTTCCGGGGGCCACGCACGAGGCTCTTGCCGTGCTGGTCCACATCGAGGAAGCCGCTGGCCTGAAACCGGACCCTATCCGCCGCCTTGCCTGCATTGGTGGGGAGAATGCGCAAGACAACCTGCGGCTTTCCAAAGACCAAACCAAGCGAATGGCACTTCTGCGCGAAAGCACCTCGCTGAATGAAGCCGCGTATCGGCACGGGGCTGACATTGCTATCGACCAGCAGGCGGTCCTTGCTGCAAGCCTTGGACAAATGCTGCCGGATGACGCAAAGGCCCAAGCCACATACGCTGCGAAACAAACCTTTCCGATCAAATCCAAAGACCTGATGCCACGCTTTCAGGGTGCAGACCTTGGCCAAGCGCTGAAAGACGCAGAAACGCGCTGGTTAGAGTCTGGTTTCACGCTTACGAAGGATGACCTTCTTGCCTGAGGCAGCGCTGCTACTTTTCGTGTTCTTCGGACTTTTCTCGCCCGGACCAAACGTCATCCTGCTCACAGCCTCAGGCGCGCGCTTTGGATTGAAACCCACAATCCCACACATCCTTGGCGTCGCTATCGGGGTCGGGATCATCGCTGGTGTGACAGGGCTTGGGGTGGGGGCGATCTTAGAGGCGGCGCCCGCGCTTAAGATTGGGCTGCAAATCATCGCTTGCCTCTGGATCCTCTCTATGGCGTGGAACCTTTGGCACGCGACGGCAAAGGCGCAAAAATCCAATAATAGACCCTTTTCATTCGTCGAGGCTGTGCTGTTCCAATGGGTAAACCCCAAAATTTGGGCCGTTGCGCTTAGCGCGTCAGCCTTCGTCGCTGAACTTCCTTTCTTTACACAAATTTCGCAACTCGCCCTCGCCTTTTCCTGCATAAATCTTTGCGTCTGCTTCTTCTGGACAAGCGCCGGACACCTTCTGTCTTACTTGCTGCAAAACGAAACAGCATGGCGCATTTTCATGCGGATCATGGCCGTCGCTTTGGCGGTCTTTTCAATCATGGTTTTCCTTTAGGGAAATCCGCGTTAGGTCTGAATCATCCCAAGAGCAGACCGCACGATGTTTCGTTATTTCGAAAACCTGGTCGACCCTTATGTGGCATATGAGGAAAACGACACGCCTCCGCAGCGGATCATGCCGTTCCTGCGCGAATACGCGCGGCCATTCAGCAAAGTTTTTGTGGTCACCGCGATCATGTCGTTCATCGTGGCAGCGATTGAAATCTGGCTGTTGTTCTATCTTGGGCGGCTGATCGACGTGATGGGCGCGCATTCACCGCGTGATTTTTGGGCGGAATACGGGACTGAACTTATCCTCGTTGCGGTCTTTATGCTGACTCTGCGCCCCTTACTTGCCATGGGGCAAACTGCGCTTTTGAACAATACGATCCTGCCGAATGTCGGCACGATGGTCCGCTGGCGGGCGCATCGTCATGTTTTGCGTCAATCTGTCGGGTGGTTTGAAAATGACTTTGCCGGACGGATCGCCAACCGGATCATGCAAACGCCGCCCGCCGTGGGCGAGGTTGCGTATCAAATCTTTGATGCGATCACCTTTGCGCTTGCTTACCTGATCGGGGCGATGATCCTGCTGGGTGATGCGGATATGCGGCTGATCCTGCCGATGCTCGCGTGGTTCATTCCCTATGCTTTCCTGCTGCACTGGGTGATCAAACGGATCGGCCCCGCATCGCAGGCCGCATCTGACGCGCGCAGCAAAGTGACGGGTCGCGTCGTGGATAGTTATACGAACATCCATTCCGTCAAAATGTTCGCCCATCACGACCGTGAAATTGATTATGCAAAAGATGCGATCGAAACCGCGCGCCAGACGTTCCAAGTTGAAATGCGCCTGTTTTCGATCATGGACCTCGCACTGATCCTGCTGAACGGTATTCTTGTTGTTGGCGTTGTCGGCTATGCGATCTTCCTGTGGATGAACGCCGGCGCATCGCTTGGCATTGTCGCTGCCGCTGCCGCGCTGACCCTGCGCCTGAACGGGATGAGTGGTTGGATCATGTGGGCTGTGTCCAGTTTCTTTCGCGAACTTGGTGTCGTGAAAGAAGGGATGGAGACGATTGCCCAGCCCGTCACCCTGATCGACAAACCCGGTGCCAAGTCTTTGAAGGTCAGCGAAGGACGTGTCGAGATCAAGGATCTGTCGCATCATTACGGTAAGCAATCGGGCGGTTTGGATCACATCAACCTGACGATCCCAGCGGGACAAAAGATCGGACTTGTGGGGCAGTCGGGTGCGGGGAAATCGACCCTAATCAAGCTTCTTTTGCGATTTTATAACCTTGAGAAGGGTCAAATCCTGATCGACGGGCAAGACAGCCACGGGGTGACGCAGGATAGCCTGCGGTCGTCGATTGGGATGGTGCAGCAGGATTCGGCCTTGCTGCATCGGTCGGTGCGCGAGAACATCGCCTATGGCAATCCAGACGCGAGTGAAGAGCAGATCATTTTCGCGGCGAAACAGGCCGAGGCGCATGACTTTATCGAAACGCTTGAAGACGCCGAAGGTAACAAGGGTTACGATTCCCGTGTCGGTGAACGTGGTGTGAAATTGTCTGGTGGGCAACGGCAGCGGATTGCGCTTGCGCGGGTGATCCTGAAAGACGCCCCGATTTTGATGTTGGACGAAGCCACATCCGCGCTAGATTCCGAAGTCGAGGCGGCGATCCAGACAACATTGACCGGCATGATGGACGGCAAGACAGTCATCGCCATTGCCCACCGCCTGTCCACCATCGCGCAGATGGACCGGATTATCGTGATGGAGAATGGGTGCATTATTGAAGACGGCGATCATAACAGTCTTTTGGCCGCGAACGGGCAATACGCCCGGTTCTGGGCGCGCCAATCAGGCGGGTTCATCGCGCGCGATGCGCAGGTGAAATCATGAACCCAAGCAAGTGGATCGCCCCGTTTCAGCCCGCCGACGGGCCACCCCCCGGCACGCTTGTCGCCTTCATGCGCTGGGCGCTACAGGGCAGTTTCTGGGTGATCTTCTTTGGTTCCATGGTGTCGATTGTATCAGGGTTGATCGAAGTGGCTTCGGCCCTGATCCTTGGCTTGATCATCGACGCCGCGTTAGCGGGAACCCCGGCCACTTTCTTTGGCGATAATGTGGGTCTAATACTTGGCGTTATGGTGTTTTTCCTTATCTTTCGTCCGCTCTGGCTTGGCTTGTCCGGGGTTATGCAATCGGTTGTTCTGGCACCCCAAATCTATGCGCTGATCCTGTCCCGTTTGAACAAACATACGCTTGGCCAGGGTGTGACTTTCTTCGACGATGATTTTGCCGGGCGGATCGCGGCAAAGCAGATGCAGGCAGCGCGGGCGCTGACCGATGTCGTCGTGGAATGGGTGCATACGGTGACTTTCGCGCTCGCATCGCTGATCGGATCGGTTGTGCTGGTATTCACAATTGATGGGTGGTCTGCGGCTGTCTTGCTACTTTGGGTCTTTGCCTACATTGGCTTTATCCGCTACTTTATGCCCCGTATCCGCAAAGCGTCCATGGCGCGCGCCGCAACGCGGGCGATGGTGACGGGGCAGATCGTGGACACGGTCACGAACATCAAGACTGTAAAGCTGTTCGCCCATGACAATCATGAAGATGCAGCTGCCAAAGATGCCATCAACGATTTTCGCTTGAAGGGCATCGATTGGGGTTGGGTTTCTGTGTCGTTCCGGTTCTGGCTGATGGCTTTGGCTGGTATCTTGCCACTGTTACTGATCGGTGTGACGCTTTTGCTTTGGACACAGAACGCGACAACCGCCGGGGCGATTGCTGTGGCGGGTACGATTGGTCTGCGTCTTGCGCAGATGACTGGTTGGGTCAGTTTCACGCTGATGGGTATGTATTCCAACATTGGGGAAGTTGAAGATGCGGCCAAGACGCTGTCACCGGCGCACGCATTGGTTGATGCTGATGGCGCGCAGCCTTTGACCGTTCAGGACGGAGAGATCCGGCTTGAGAACCTGACCTTCACCTACGGTGGTGGGCCGGGTGGCTTGGATGATGTATCGCTGACCGTTCAGAGCGGCGAAAAGCTGGGGATTGTGGGCGCCTCCGGTGCCGGGAAATCGACTTTGGTTGCGCTTCTACTTAGACTCTATGATGCGGAAAAAGGGTCTTTGTTGATCGATAGTCAGGATATTTCGAAGGTCACCCAAGAAAGCCTGCGCCGTCAGATTAGCATGGTCACGCAAGAAACGGCGATGTTCAACCGGTCGGCCAGTGACAATATCAGCTATGGGACACCGGATGCGACGCAAGACGACGTGATTGCGGCCGCCAAGCAGGCCGAGGCGCATGATTTCATTGTTGAGCTTGAAGATTTCAAAGGCCGCAAGGGTTATGACGCCTATCTGGGTGAACGCGGTGTGAAACTTTCCGGTGGACAGCGCCAGCGTATCGCGATTGCCCGCGCCATTCTGAAGGATGCCCCGATTTTGGTGCTGGATGAGGCAACTTCAGCGCTTGATTCCGAAGTCGAAGCCGCGATTCAGGCCGCGTTAGAGACTGTTATGGACGGCAAAACCACCATTGCCATTGCCCACCGCCTGTCAACGCTGGCCCGGATGGATCGCATCGTTGTCCTTGACGCCGGACGCATTGTGGAACAAGGCAGCCATCACGACCTACTGGCGCAAGATGGGCTTTACGCCCGGTACTGGAACCGTCAGTCGGGTGGCTTTATCAACGTGAAAGATGCGGCGGAATAAACAATGGCGATGATTGAAGGGCTGACCCATTTGGGGATGGGTAAGGTGGATGACGGGCGGTCATTGCTGCCGCGCGTTTTGCCCGGTGAAGAAGTTGAGGTCATACAAGACGGGACCGTTCGCATCATTACCCCTTCGACGAACCGCGTTGCCGCCCCTTGTCGGCATTTCAAATCCTGCGGTGGCTGTGCGATGCAGCATGCGTCGGACGAATTTGTGCGCGATTGGAAGACAGATATTGTGCGCAAAGCGGTCAAAGCCCAAGGGTTAGGCCCTGTTTTCCGCGAAATCCATACATCGCCCGCGCGGTCGCGTCGGCGGGCAAAATTTTCTGCCAAGCGCACCAAGAAAGGCGCAATGGTCGGGTTTCATGCCCGTGCCTCTGACGTGATCGTCGCTGTCCCGGATTGTCAGTTGGTAACGCCTACAATGCTGGCTGCGATGCCCGCCCTTGAGGCGTTGACGACCATGGCCGCCACCCGCAAGGGTGAGATTGCTTTGACTGTGACCGACACAGCTGTTGGCCCAGATATTCTGGTGGATACCGATGTTGCGCTTTCCCCGCAGCTGCGCGCTGATTTGGCTGTCTTTGCCCAGACCCATGGTATCGCACGTCTGGTTTGGGGTGATGATCCTGTGGTTGAGATGAACCCACCGGTGCAGCAATTTGGCAAAGCCCGCGTTGTGCCCCCGGCCGGTGCGTTCTTGCAGGCAACGATGGATGGCGAGGCGGCTTTGGTCGCGTCTGTTATGGATATCACTAAAGGTGCCAAGCAGATTGTTGACCTGTTTTCGGGGTGCGGCACTTTTGCTTTGCCCCTTGCAGAAGCTGCAGAAGTCCATGCGGTTGAGGGCGAAAAGCCAATGCTCGCGTCTTTGGATAAGGGCTGGCGCTTGGCCCAAGGGTTGAAGCGCGTCACCACCGAGACGCGGGATTTGTTCCGCCGTCCGCTGGAAGAGGATGAATTGCGCCGCTTTGATGCGGCTGTGATTGACCCGCCGCGCGCGGGTGCCGAGGCGCAGGTTGCGGTACTGGCTAAGTCCAAGATCAAGACCATTGCGATGGTGTCGTGCAACCCGGTCAGCTTTGCCCGTGACGCCGCGACCTTGGTTGATGGCGGCTACACCTTTAACTGGGTGCAGGTGGTTGATCAGTTCCGCTGGTCGGCGCATGTTGAAATGGTCGGATCTTTCACACGTCTGTGATGACGCGCAGTTGCCGGGCGTGTTAAGGGTGTGCGACATCGGCAGAAGACCGGGGTAGAGGGCAGATGGGTTTTACACGACGTTTCGTATTGCTGGGCGCGCTGGGCACGTTCCTGTCGGCCTGTGCAAGCAAGGTACGGCCATACAGTGGGCCGCCTGTTACGAAAATCCAAGTCACCAAACATGATCGCAAGATGTATCTGTTTGCGGGTGACAAAGTCCTGCGGGGTTATGACTTTGACCTTGGCTTTGCGCCTGAAGGTCACAAGGAAATCGAAGGTGATGGTAAAACCCCTGAAGGTGCCTATCGCATTTCCTTCAAGAACCCGGATAGCCGGTTTCACCTGTCACTTAAGATCAATTATCCCAACGCGAATGACCGCGCCAAAGCCCGCCGGTTAGGCAAAAGTCCCGGGGGTGATATTTTCATCCACGGCACCCCCGGCATGTTCGCAGGAGAGGCGGATTGGACGTGGGGGTGCATCGCCGTCACGAACGAAGAGATGGAAGAAATCTATGCGATGGTGAACGTCGGGACGGTGATCTACATCTATCCTTAGGACGGCGTAGCCGCCGTTGCGCCAACCGCGCTGCCGATGGTCATCGACCACCAAAGCTTGCCTGCTGATTCCTGAAACCATCCAAGCCCCATGAAACGTGCGTTTGGATCAAGGATTACGCTGCGCGTGTCTTGCCCTTCCATCCATGCCGCAAGGGTTTCAAGTTCGGTTTCATAGCTTTCAGAGATGTTTTCCCCCAAAAGCTGTCCCCGAAATCCGGCCTGCCGTGCGCGATCAAGCGGAGATGATCCGTCAGACCCAAACAGCCAAGGACGGTTTTGCACCGACATATCCCGCGCGTGGGTTTCCGCGGCGGCGTTCAGTTCCGGGCTAAGTGACACAGGTGGCGCACCCGCTGCCTGGCGCAACGTGTTCACGCTGTCGAGCATGCGGAACTGGATCGCGTCCCGGTCACCGGGACCGATGTTGTAGACCTGCGGCAAAGGCAGCCCATCTGGCCCAATTCGCCCGGAGGGCGGGGTGCAAGCTGCCAGCGCCAATGCGGCACCGCCAAGGATCAATTCTCGTCTGAACATGGTCATACTCGTCTTGTTGGTCCCGGTTTGCTTAGCGACAAAGGTGTCACACTTCAAACCCTGTTGCGCGGATGCGTGCTGATATGACGTTAGTTTGATTTGCCTGCGTTGAAATCGCGCCATAGACGACACACATAACGATTGAACCTCTTTTTAAGGGCACCTGAGATGACCAAGAAGACTCTTTCCGATTTTTCCCGCCGCGGCTTTTTGGCTGCGGGGGCTGCTGTTGTTGGCACTGGCGCGTTTGCGCAGACGACCGCGAATAGCACCGAGGTTGAGGCCAATGTCTCGGCCAGTGTGCAGCGCAATACGGCTAGCTTTCGTTCGCTTGACTGGCGTCCGCACTTTGCGACCCTGACCGGTGGCGCGATCCTGTGCGATATTCAATCGCGCGCCGTTCACTTTTGGTCCGAGGATGAGAGCATTTATAAGCTTTATCCATCCAGCGTGCCCCTGACCGCTGATCTGACCCGCAAGGGCCGTACTGAAGTGATCCGCAAGGTCGAAGGCCCGTCATGGGCCCCGACCCCATCCATGCGTGAACGCAATCCTGAATGGCCCGAACGTATTCCGCCGGGCCCGGATAACCCTCTTGGCACCCATGCGCTTTATCTGTCTTGGCAGTATTACCGCATCCACGGCACCCACGACACGCGCAAGATTGGGCGTCGCTCATCGAATGGATGTATTGGCCTTTATAATGAGCATATTGCTGAACTGTTTGGTATGGCCAAGGTTGGAACACAGGTGTTGTTGATCTGACGGGTGGTGGGTGATTAACCCACCCTACGATTTGCTGGCGGCTGGTCTTTTATGGGCTGGCCGTTTTGCTTTTTGTGGGCTGCCTCCGGCGTGCTTTAGCGGTTCACCCAGCCCAGCAGGTTCTGGTCGATCACGCCGCAGAGCGCGTGGATGTGGGCTGCGTCGTCGTTGAGGCAGGGGATATAGGTGAAGTGTTCTCCGCCGGCTTCTTCAAAGCTTTCTTTGATTTCTTCGTTGATCTCTTCCAGCGTTTCGATGCAATCGGATGAAAAGGCGGGTGCGCAAACGGCGATGTTTTTGATCCCGTCTTCTTCGGCTAGTCGCGCGACCTCTTTCACGGTGTAGGGTTTCAGCCATTCTTCGGGGCCAAAGCGGGACTGGAACGTCGTTTTGATTTGCGTGTCTTCCCAGCCAAGCCGCTCTTTCAGCAGTCTTGTCGTTTTCTGACATTGGCAATGATACGGGTCGCCTTCGCGCAGGTACCGTTCGGGCACGCCGTGGTAGGAGCAGACCAGCATTTCGGGCTTGGTTTCCGCTGCTGCATAAGCCTTTTCGATGCTTTGCGCGAGCGCGTCGATATAGGCCGGGTCCTCAAAGTAGGGTTCCACGACGCGGGCGATGGGCTGCCACTTTTCTTCCATGAGTGCGCGGAAGAACTGGTCGTTTGCCGTCGCAGATGTTGCCCCGGCATAGTGCGGATAAAGCGGGAAGAAGAGGATTTTCTGGCAGCCTTTTTCCGTCATCTCGCGGACTTTGGATTTGGTCGAGGGGTTGCCGTAGCGCATGCAGAAATCGACCACCACATCATCGCCGTATCGGGCCTGCATTTCTGCTTTGATTGCTGCAGTTTGCTTTTTGGTGATCGTCAGAAGCGGGCTTTCGTTGTCTTCTTCGTTCCAGATCGATTTGTAGGCCGCTCCGGATGAAAAGGGTCGCTTGGTCAGGATGATCAATTGCAAAAGCGGCTGCCAAAGCCATGCGGAATAATCCACCACCCGCTTGTCGGACAGAAATTCATTCAGGTAGCGCCGCATTGACCAATAGTCGGTCGCATCGGGCGTGCCGAGGTTTGCGATCAGGATGCCGACCCGGGCAGGTTGCACCTTGGGGTGATCAGATGGTGCGTGCATCGGACAAACCGCTTCGCGCGGGGTGTCGGCCTTTTGTGCGTCAAACATGCTCATGCTTTCTAGGATACCCGATAAAGTGGGTCACTTAAATGGATTACGGCGCGCGTCAATTGTTGGACCACTCAAATCTTTGTTTCTTTGGTATTCAGGACGTCTGCCAAGCGGGTGGTTGCACTGCCGGGGCGCAGGGCTTTGGGCTGATCTTCGGACGGCGCCCAGCCGGTCAGGGTGATCACCTCAAAAGTCGCTTTGATCCGGTCGCCGTCGGCAAAGCTGTCTTGGTAGATCGCTGCTGCTTCGGTCAGCACGCCCCGTCTTGTGGGGTGTTTGATCCGCGCATCAAGCGCGTTTCCTTCACCCATGTGCCGCAGTTCCCGCATCAGGTGGAAGGGCGTTTCATAAGTGACCTTCAGCGGAGTGCCATCGGCCACAGGCAGTGCGAAACCGGCCCGTTGCAGCAATGCCCCTAGGTCGCGGATTTCACCCATAGGCGCGATCCGGGGGGAAAGCCCACCGGTGATGTTTGCCTCGGCTTGTGCGAGTGACGTGCGCAGTTCATTGAGTGTTTGCCCGCCAAAGAGGCTGCACAAAAGCAGCCCGTCGGGTTTGAGCGCATGCCGACATTGCACCAGTTGCCCCACCGGATCGTTCGCCCAGTGTAGCGCCATCACATGCAGAATCAGGTCGTGGCTTTGCGGTTGCAGCGCAAGCGTGTCGTCGTCGGCCACGATCGTTGCATCCGGGAAGTGTTGCGCCCAGTGATCGGGGAAACCTGTCACGATTCCGATGGATTTAAACGTCCTGTTAACCTCGCCCAGTCGATCATGCAGTTCATCCGCGATGATGTCGTGCAGGAACAGCGCGTCTGTCTTGGCGCGTTTGCGGTTGCGCGCAAGCGCGGCGCGGTCAGTGAGGATTGGGGCGGTCATGCCGCCCATGTAGGGGACGGATGCGAAGATGCAAAGTGTGATCCGCGCAATTTATCCTGCCCAATGTGTTGCCTGCGAGGCACTGACCGAGGCCGAGCACGGCCTGTGCGGGGATTGCTGGCGCGACACCTGGTTCATTCACGGCACCTGCTGTGACAGTTGCGGGATGCCGTTGATGGGTGCAGGGGATGATTTGCAATGTGATGACTGCATGGTCATCGCCCGCCCTTGGGAAAAGGGTCGCGCGGCGTTGGTGTATAAGGATATGGGGCGGCGGCTTGCGCTAGGCCTTAAGCACGGGGATCGCTTGGATCTGGTGCCGTCACTTGCGGCTTGGATGGCGCATGCGGGGCGGGATTTCATCAGCCCGGACAGTTTGCTTGTGCCCGTACCCTTGCATTGGACCCGGTTGTTCAAGCGTCGGTATAATCAGGCGGCTGAGCTGGCCAAGGGTGTTGCCCGCGGCACCGGCGCGGACGTTTGTGGCGATGCTTTGCACCGCCCCAAACGCACGAAAGCACTGGATGGGCACACCCGTGATGCCCGCTTTGCTGCCTTGCAGGGCGCGATTGTCCCGCACCTGCGCCGCGGTGCTTTGATGAAAGGCCGCGATGTGGTCTTGGTCGATGATGTGATGACATCGGGTGCGACTTTTGCAGCCTGTGCCGAGGCCGCACTGGCAGCTGGCGCACAGTCAGTGTGCGTTCTTGCGCTGGCGCGGGTGGTGAAGGACGCTTAGATAGAAGCCGAACCAGAATAAGGATGCCCCGCTTATGGCGACTGTTGAGATCTATACCAAACCCACCTGCGGTTTTTGCCACATGGCCAAGCGGCTGCTGAATTCCAAAAGCGTCAGCTTTGCTGAAACGAACATCACCGCCCAGCCCGCAAAGCGCGCCGAGATGGTGCAGCGCGCCAATGGCGGCACGACTGTTCCGCAGATTTTCATTGATGGCAAACATGTGGGCGGCTGCGATGATCTGTTCGCGCTTGAACAGGCGGGTAAGCTGGACAAGATGCTGGCTGCATGAAGGCGGCCCTTCTCCAGATGACGTCCGGCGGTGATCCGGCGGTGAATTTGGAGGTGACCCGTGCAATGATACGTGAAGCAGCGGGGCAGGGGGCCGGTTTTATCCTGACCCCTGAGGTGACGAATTGCATTTCACTGAACCGTGCCGCAATGGCGCAGGTTTTGCAGGATGAGGCCAGTGATCTTACGCTGGCTGCCTTGCGCAATGAAGCCCGCGCTTTGGGCGTATGGCTTTCGATTGGGTCGCTTGGCTTAAAGACGGACGATCCTGATGGGCGCTTTGCAAATCGGTCTTTCCTGATTTCGCCTGATGGAGAGATCGTCGCCCGCTATGACAAAATCCACATGTTCGACGTGCAGGTGTCAAAGGCCGAGACCTATCAGGAATCAAAAGGATATCGCCCCGGTGATCGGGCTGTCGTCGCCCAAACCCCTTTTGGAGGGGTGGGTCTGACAATTTGCTATGATGTCCGCTTTCCCCATTTGCATCGCGATCTGGCTAAGGCAGGGGCGGATATCCTGCTGGTGCCTGCCGCCTTTTCGCCTGTGACGGGTGCCGCACATTGGGAAAGCCTGCTGCGCGCGCGGGCGATTGAAACTGGGTGTTTCGTGCTGGCTGCGGCGCAAACGGGCCAGCATTCCCCCAAGCGCGCAACTTATGGGCATTCCATGGCGATTTCGCCTTGGGGCGATGTTTTGGCGGATGCGGGGACCGATGTGGGCATCACAATCATTGATCTTGACCTTGCGGAAGTGGCACAAGCACGGCAGCGCATTGCCGCGCTTACCCATGATCAAGAATATGCCCCGCCCCAATGTCTGACAAAACCCAAAACCTAGCCGTTGCCCTGTTTAGTGAATTGCTCACGCTGGATCAGCTGACCCGCGCGAGCGTGGCCAAGACGATGCCCAAGGGGATGGAGCTGTCGCATTTCATGGTGCTGAACCATTTGGCGCAGTCCCATGCTGAAAAATCGCCGGGGCAATTGGCGAAATCTTTTCACCTGACCCGTGGCGCGATGACGAATACCTTGAACAAGCTGGAATGGGCTGGCTGGGTGCACATTCGCCCTGATTGGGACGATGCACGTCGCAAGATGGTCGCGATCAGCCCGTCTGGCCAAGCCGCGCGGGATGCTGCCATTGCGGGGATCGCGCCCGTTATTGAAGGGATTGTGAGCGAAGTGGGCGAGGACAAGGTGCGCGGGGCTTTGCCGGTGTTAAGGGAGTTGCGTGGGAAGTTGTCGGGGGGCGGGTGAGTGGTTAGAGCTTACCCCATACTGTTCGACAGCATGATCGAAATTCTCTTTTGAGCCGATTGCGACCCTTCAATTGGCCTATGCGAAATTGAATTTATTAGTTAGAATAGAGGCCTATTCGCAATATTTGTTAAAATGCCGTAGACTGTGATTAATGTCTGAGTTCAGCAAATACATAGTTTATGTTGACGAAAGCGGTGACGCCAATTGGAAGGCGGCACCAGAGTATCCTTTGCTCTGTCTCAACTACTGCATGTTCGAGAAAGAACACTACATCGATGAGTTGATCCCGCGGTTCAACCGTTTGAAATTCAAGTATTGGGGCTGCGACAACATCGTTCTGCATGAGCGCGATTTGCGAAAATCCGACAAGATCAGGGATCCTGCAGTTCGCTCAAAGTATGAAGGGCTCCAAGGTGATCATAGACGCACTTTTATGGATGAGCTGACTCAACTCATGCGCGACGCGCAGTTTCGCTGTTTCTGCGTTGTTATCGATAAGCCGAAAGTGCCCAAGTGGCACAAGTCTTACGATCCATATCATATCTCCCTTTCAAGAGGATTCCGTCAGATTGAGACCTATTTGAAAGTCCATGACCCGGAAGAATTGGCGAAGGAGTTGCACATCGTGTTTGAAGCCCGTGGACGCGACGATGATGCCGCTCTCAGCAGAGCCTATAAGCAGGTGTCGGTGCAAGGATCGCTCTTGGCACCTGTGGCAACCCGTGACTATTCGAATTTTCGGCTTGAATTGATGGATAAGAAAAGCAATTCGTCGGGTCTTCAGATCGCTGATCTCACAGCCCGACCGATTGGAAATCACTACTTATACGCGACCGGTCAACGGCCACAAACTGATCAACGTGCCGTCGAAGCATTGCTTGAAAAACTTCACTTTTGCTCGGGAACGACATGTGAGATCGGCAAATATGACGTGTTTCACGAAGGGCTATAAAATTCAAAGGCGAGCCAAGGCTCGCCAATGAACGGACGGTTAGACCATCCCATTACTTTCCTCTACGTAGGCTAAAATCGTAAAAGATTCAAGAACAGCTTGTGTCTTCTATATTGCAGTTACCTAATTGGTTGCATTTTAGCGCGAAAGCCCGCTTTGTCCGCGAAGCAGACAGCTGAAAATTCCTTTATTTCCCTGGCTTCAACGCCGCCGTCACATAGTTCACTGACAAATCCCGATCCGAGATCGACCATGTGAACCTTGCGAAGTTGAAGACGTACCCCTTTCGGTCCACGGGCTCTAACCCTGCTTTGCGCATCAGATCGAACAGCTCGTCCGGGGTGATGAACTTGTTCCATTCGTGCGTCCCTTTGGGCAACCAGCGCATCACCCATTCCGCCCCGACAATCGCCATCGCGAAGGATTTTGGGTTCCGGTTGATCGTAGAACACAGGTGCAGCCCGCCGGGTTTCAGCAGTTGCTGGCAGGCGGTCAGATAACCCAACGGGTCGGCGACGTGTTCGACGACTTCCATGTTCAGCACGATGTCGAATTGTTCGCCTGCTGCGGCCATCGCCTCGGCGGTCGTAAAGCGGTAGTCGATGTCTAGCCTGGATTGTTCGGCGTGGATTTGTGCCACTGGGATGTTGCGTTCGGCCGCGTCTGCCCCAACGACGGTTGCCCCAAGCCGCGCCATCGGTTCGCAAAGCAGCCCACCGCCGCAGCCGATATCGAGGATGCGCAGGCCTGCGAAGGGTTTGTCGCCCTTCAAGTCCCGGTCGAACTCGGCCGCGATCTGGCTGGTGATATATTCCAGCCGCACCGGGTTCATCA
>CAYPVL010000002.1:0-9830 GCA_964414165.1 uncultured Cognatiyoonia sp. | reverse complement strand
CCATGGCTTCGAATTTTGCGATCTCGCTTGGGTCTACTGTATTCGTTGACATAGTTGGCCTTGGCTTATGGTTTCTGGTTTCAATGGGCTATATAGGTCGATCATGGACAAAATGATGAGCCAAAAGAGCGCGGCAGCGCATTTATATCCCAGCATTGACCCGTTTGATCAACGGATGCTGGATGTTGGCGACGGTCACAAGGTCTATGTTGAGCAATGTGGCAATCCGAACGGCATTCCCGTTGTTGTCCTGCATGGTGGCCCTGGAGGCGGGTGTAGCCCGGCGATGCGCCGCTATTTTGACCCATCCAAATATCGCGTCATTCTGTTTGATCAGCGTGGCTGTGGTCGCTCGCGCCCCCATGCTCGTGTCGAACATAACACCACATGGCATTTGGTCCGCGATATTGAACATATCCGTGATGTGTTGGGGATTGCGCGTTGGATCGTTTTTGGCGGCAGTTGGGGTGCCACCCTGACGTTGATTTATGGGCAGACCCACCCGACGCGCACCGCAGCCATGGTTGTGCGCGGTGTTTTCCTGATGACCCAGCGTGAATTGGATTGGTTTTATGGCGGCGGTGCCGGTCGCTTTTGGCCTGATCTTTGGGCGAAGTTCACCGATTTGGTCCCGGAAGATGAACGCGATGATTTCATCACGGCCTATCACCGGCGTTTGTTTTCGGGCGATTTGGCGGTTGAAACCCGCTATGCCCGTGCTTGGGCAGCGTGGGAAAATGCCCTTGCATCAATGGGCAGTGATGGTGTCACGGGCGAAAGCCCAGCTGATTATGCGCGCGCCTTTTCCCGGCTTGAGAACCATTATTTCGTGAATGGTGGCTTCTTGGCGGAGGATCAGCAGATCCTGAACCGGATGGACCGCGTGGCTCATATTCCCGGCGTTATTGTTCAGGGCCGCTTTGATATGATTTGTCCGCCAGAGTCCGCTTACGCATTGGCCGCCAAATGGCCCGAGGCCAAGCTGCAGATGATCCCCCGTGCAGGCCACGCCCTGTCAGAGCCGCGCATCAGCGCCGCTTTGGTCAATGCGATGGATAGCTTTGCCAGTCAGCCAAGTTTGTTGGGTCTTTAACCTTTACAGACAAAAGTCAGTCGTTAAGGTTAGATCTAGCCACGTGGGGACCTCTAGCCGTTGCAGAACGTACTTTCGATTATATTTCAGCGCCTTTTGCTTGGCTTGCTCACGCTTTTTATCGTTTCCATTGTGATCTTTCTTGCTGTGAATGCCCTTCCGGGTGACTTTGCGGAATCTATCCTTGGACAGGGCGCGACACCGGAATCCGTAGCAGCGATCCGGCGCGATCTGGGTTTGGATCAGTCGATTTTTGTGCGTTACTTTGGCTGGCTTGGCGGGACGCTGACCGGTGATCTTGGGACAAGTTTCGCGCAGTTGAATTTTGCCAATGCGCTGGGCGGAGCCGGTAGCGTCACTGTCGCTGAACAGATCGCACCGCGTTTTGCCAACACTATGTTCCTCGCGTCCGTCACTGCGATGATTGCTGTGCCTGTCGCTGTCACGCTTGGGATTCTGGCCGCCCTTTACCGCAACACGGTATTTGATAGGGCTGCCAATATTTTCACGCTCAGTTCGATCAGTTCACCCGAATTTTTCATGGCTTATTTGCTGATACTGTTCCTTGCTGTGATCAACCCGATCCTGCCGTCCTTGTCGAATATCTATGAAGGCATGCCCTTTGGGGAGCGTCTGGAAAAGACGATGTTGCCTGCCTTGACCCTGACGCTGGTTGTGACCGCCCATATGATGCGGATGACGCGGGCGGCGATTATCAACCTGCTTGCCAGTCCTTATATCGAGATGGCCCGCCTCAAGGGTCTGTCGCCGATGCGCGTGATTGTGAAACATGCGCTGCCGAATGCGCTGGCCCCGATCATTAATGTGATTGCTTTGAACCTTGCCTATCTCATCACAGGTGTTGTCGTGGTCGAGGTGGTTTTTGTCTATCCGGGCATTGGTCAGCTGTTTGTGGACAGTGTGAAAATTCGTGACATTCCCGTTGTGCAGGCCTGCTGCCTGATCTTTGCGAGCGCTTATATTCTGCTGAACCTCACGGCTGATATTATGTCGATCCTGTCCAATCCACGTTTGAGGCATCCGAAATGATTGTCGTTTGGTTTGCACTTGCACTGGTGTTGATGGCTGGCGTCGCCTGGGTCCTGCGCTTTGCGGGGCAGGCGGCGACGGGCAATGTCCCTCGCTTTCGCGATATGCCTTTTGGTGTTGCTTTTGGCTATGTGCTGGGTGCGGTGCTGTTGGCTTGGCTGGTGTGGGCCTTTGTTCAATCGCGTAGTTCTGATCCGGCGGTTTCGGGGAAATTCTTTTACCTTGGATTTATCATTCAGTTCTTCATCGTGTCCGCGATTGCGGCCTATCTGTTCCGCCTTTTGGGTCGTGTCGTCGGTACGCAAGGATCAAAGAAGCTGTTTCGTGCGATGCCTTTGACCGCATCCTTTGGGATTTTGGTTATTATCATTTACGTGATTTTCGCCGTCTTTGCCGGGGCAATTGCGCCTTATGGCCAGGATGAGATTATCCCCGGAGTGGCTGCTAATATCATCGCAGGTGGTGATCCTGCGACGGGCGGCAATCCTGACTTTGTGCTGGGCACAGATCAGATCGGTCGCGATATTCTGTCTCGTCTGATTTATGGCGCGCAGAATACCGTGGGTATTGCCTTTGCGACCACTGTTCTGGCGTTCCTTTTGGGCGGTACGCTTGGCTTTTTGGCGGCGACGCTGGGTGGTTGGCTTGATCAAGTGTTATCGCGTGGCGTGGATGTTTTAATGGCGATCCCCTCCCTGATTTTCGCGCTGCTATTGATGACAATTGCCAGTGTCTGGGCCCCGCGCATTGGTATTCCGCTGACTGTCTTTATGGTCGTGATTATCGCCGTGATCGACAGCACCCGCGTCTATCGCCTTGCCCGCGCTGTCGGGCAGAATATCGTGGTGATGGACTATATCGAAGCGGCCAAGCTGCGCGGTGAAGGCCTTGGCTATCTTGTGTTCAAGGAAATCCTGCCGAATGCCACCGCCCCTTTGCTTGCTGAATTTGGTCTGCGCTTCTGCTTTGTTTTCCTCACCATTGCTGCTTTGTCTTTCCTTGGTGTAGGCATTCAGCCGCCGCTGGCGGACTGGGGTACGATGGTGCGCGACAGTGCGGCGTTTATTAACTTTGCAGGCTTTGCGCCATTAGCCGCGTCTCCGCCTTTGTTGGCTGCCTCGGCCATTGCTTTGCTTACTATTGCTGTGAACTTTGTCGTCGATTGGATGCTGCACCGGTCATCGGGGTTGAAGGAATGAGCGATCAACTTGTCAAAATTCGCAACCTTTGGTTGGAGGGTCGTTCAGACGAGACTTGGAATCCGATCATCAACGGCATCGATCTTGATCTGAAACGCGGTGAGGTACTGGGCCTGATTGGTGAGTCGGGTGCCGGGAAGTCGACCCTTGGTTTGGCTGCGATGGGTTATACCCGTGACGGTGTGCGCATTTCCAAAGGGTCGGTTGAATTTGATGGCGTTGACCTGCTGAAAGCTTCGGCTGCGACCAAGCGTGATTTGCTTGGTAAGCGCATTGCCTATGTCGCCCAGTCTGCCGCCGCCAGCTTTAACCCGGCCCACCGCATCATTGATCAGCATATCGAAGGCCCGACCCAGCATAATGTGCGCAGTAAGGCTGAAAGCACCGAGGACGGGCAAGAACTGTACCGCAAGCTGCGTCTTCCCAACCCCGATGAGATCGGCTTTCGCTATCCCCATCAGGTGTCCGGTGGCCAGTTGCAGCGTGCGATGACTGCAATGGCCATGTCTTGCCGTCCTGATCTGATCATCTTTGATGAGCCGACCACCGCTTTGGACGTCACCACCCAGATCGAGGTTCTGGCCGCTATCCGCGAGATTGTGGAAGAGTTTGATACCGCCGCGATCTACATCACCCATGATTTGGCGGTTGTGGCGCAGATGGCTGATACGATCAAAGTCTTGCTGAAGGGCGATGAGGTCGAGACTGCCGATACCCGCACGATGCTGTCTGATCCCAAAGAGGATTATACCAAATCCCTTTGGGCGGTTCGTAGTTTTGAACGCCCGTTAAAGGCCCCTGTGGTGGCGGGCTCTGTTCCTGTTGTCAGCGTTTCCAAGGTGGATGCGTCTTATGGCCCAGTACCTGTGTTGCATGACGTCAGCTTTGATATGCATGAGGGGCGCACCGTGGCTGTTGTCGGTGAATCCGGGTCAGGGAAATCGACCACGGCCCGTTGTATCACCGGCCTTTTACCGCCCAAGAACGGTGTGATCCTGTTTGATGGCGAACCTGTTCCTGCGGATTATCGCAAACGCAGCAAGGATCAGCTGCGGCAGGTCCAGATGATTTATCAGATGGCCGATACTGCCTTGAACCCGCGTATCAGTGTTGGGGATATCATTGCCCGCCCGGTGCAGTTCTATAGCGGCCTGTCGGGCGCGGCCAAGCGCAAGCGCGTGGATGAGTTGATGCACCAGATCGAGCTTGATCCGGCGGAGTATTATAACCGTTTGCCCTCTGAACTGTCGGGTGGACAGAAGCAGCGTATCGGGATTGCGCGTGCTTTGGCCGCCGATCCGAAGTTTATCATCTGTGATGAGGTCACATCGGCCCTTGATCAGTTGGTTGCCGAGGGCATTCTGCGGCTTTTGGCCCGGTTGCAGGACGAATTGTCTTTGTCCTACATGTTTATCACCCATGACCTTGCGACGGTGAAGGCCATCGCGGATGAGGTTGTGGTGATGAAAGAGGGGCGCGTGGTCGAGCAAGGTCTGAAGGATGATATGTTCACTCCACCGCACCACCCCTACACCGATCTGCTGCTGTCTTCGGTCCCGGAAATGGACCCGGATTGGTTGAGCAATCTGCTCAGAGAACGCGGAGTTGATAACATCGGCGATGCCGCAGTTGGTAAGATGTAACGCGAATCACCTTGCATAAGCAGGGGATAAAGGCGTGATATGCGCCTGATAAGAATAAACTAGGGAGAACGATATGAACGGAATTAGTAGACGTGGCCTGTTGAAAACAGGTGCCGCCGCAGGTGTGCTTAGCCTGACGGGCATGCCTTTGCGCGCCCAAGCCAAGCGCGGCGGGAAGCTGACTGCTGGTCTTGGTGGTGCGAACACATCAGACAGCTGGGATGGTCGTACCCATTCGGACATCTTCATGATCGCTGCTGCGCACGGCACGGTTTTTGATTGTCTGACAGAAGTTGCTGCTGACGGTTCGCTTGTTGGTGAATTGGCTGAAAGCTGGGAAGCGTCTGCCGATGCTGTCACATGGACATTCAACCTGCGTCAGGGCGTGACCTTCCATAACGGCAAGGCCTTTGGTGCGGACGACGTGCTTGAATCCCTTCAGATGCACCTTGGTGAGGATTCAAAATCTGCTGCAAAGCCGATTGTTGAAAACATCTCTGAGATGAAGAAGATCACGGACCACCAAGTGCAGTTCACGCTGGCCGCTGGTAACGCTGATTTCCCATATCTGATGTCTGACTATCACATCCTGATGTTCCCAGCCGGTATGGTTGAGGAAGCGATCCAGAAAGGCATCGGTACAGGTCTTTACCGCGTAGAAGCCTTTGATCCGGGTGTTCGTTTCGTGGGTAAGCGCGTGGATGATCACTACAAAGGTGACAATGCCGGTTTCTTTGATGAGGTCGAATATATCGCCATCAACGACAACACAGCCCGTATGAACGCGCTGATGACCGGTCAGGTTGATACGATCAACCGTATCGACTTTAAGACCGAAGCACTGCTTAAGGCGAACCCGGCTTTGCGCATTCAGGAAGTGACGGGCAACCAACACTACACATTCCCGATGCACAGCCAGACAGCGCCATTCAGTGATGCGAATGTGCGCAAGGCGCTTAAGTACGGCATCAACCGTCAGGAAATGGTCGATAAGATCCTGCTGGGTCACGGTCAGGTTGCCAATGACACGCCTATTGGCCCTGCGAACCAGTACTTTGCTGGCGACATGGAGCAGTTGTCATATGATCCAGACAAAGCCGCCTTCTATTTGAAGGAAGCGGGTATGGACAGCCTCGACATCAGCCTGTCTGCGTCGAATGCGGCGTTTGAAGGTGCGGTTGATGCGGCCCAGTTGTATCAGGCGTCCGCATCGGCGGCTGGCATTAACATCAATGTCATTCAGGAACCTGCTGATGGTTACTGGTCGAACGTGTGGCTGCAGAAACCATTCTGTGCCTGCTACTGGTCAGGTCGCGCGACCGAGGATTGGATGTTCTCAACCGCCTATGAGGCCGGTGTGCCATGGAACGACAGCCAGTGGGATAATGCCCGCTTCCAGGAGCTGCTTTATGCAGCCCGTGCCGAACTCGACAGCGACAAGCGTCGTGAGCAGTACACAGAGATGCAGATGATCCTGCGCGATGAAGGCGGTGTTCTGGTGCCAATGTTTGCCAACTATGTGCAGGCCGTGAACAACCGGATCAGCAGCCCTGACACCATCGGGAACCTCTGGCAGATGGACAACGCCCGCATGGCCGAGCGTTGGTCAGAAGCGTAAGCTTTGTTGGTTAAGTGATAAGAACGCCCTGCCGAGAGGTGGGGCGTTTTGCGTTTGTGATTATGTTCTGTCTCTAGTAAAGTTCACTTTATGTTCTAAAGGGAATCCTGTATGTCAGACGGGCCAACACTTCCTGTTCAACTACTCGAAGACGAAGATTCTGGTGACCGGTTTCTTGTGTACGGGACTGAAGATGGTTTGCGGCTTGAGGTTCAGTATTCGGGTGAAGCGTTATGGATGACGCAGGCTCAGATCGCTCAGCTATTTGGAAGAGACAGAACAGTTATCACAAAGCACCTATCAGCGGTGTTTGACGAAGGTGAACTGGACTTAGATAGCAATGTGCAAAAAATGCACTTTGCTCACTCCTCAAAGCCAGTGTCTCTCTATTCATTGGATGCTGTCATCTCGGTGGGCTATCGAGTGTCATCCAAACAGGCCACAAAATTCAGACGCTGGGCTACGCAAACTCTTGTTCAGTTTGCGACGAAAGGCTTCGTTGTTGACTCTGTGCGCCTTAAAAATCCAGAGAATGCAGATCGTGTCCGTGAACTTCGCGAAATCATCAAGGACATCCGTTCAGATGAAGCTAACGTATACCGTGAACTTCAACGCATTTGCGCAATGTGCGAAGACTATGAGGGTGGCAGTCAACAGGCGATGAGCTTCTTTATGAAGATGCAAGCCAAGCTTGTTTATGCGGTTGTATCCAACACGCCAGCGGAAGTTGTCAAAGGTCGCGCTAATGCAGCCGATCCGAACATGGGCTTGCAAACTTGGCCAAATGACAACGTAAGAAAAGCGGATGTCACTGTTTCAAAGAACTACCTGGCAGCTGGTGAGTTGAAAGAACTAAACAGTCTGACAACTATTCTCTTGGATGTCTTTGAACTTCAATTGGACGCGGGTAGACTTGTCCGAATGAAAGATGCTGAATCGCTTCTTGACCGTCAATTGTCGGGTCTAGATCGTGTCGTCTTAAACCATGGTGGCTCGGTCACAAAAAAGCTTGCTGACACTGTAGCGCATCAACAGTACGCGATTTGGAAAGAGAAGCAGAAAGAGCTTCGGCATAGAGAAGCTGATAGGGCTATTAAAGAGATCGCAAAAGAGGCGAAAAAGCTTGCACCATGACCATTCAAGACCGTAAAGACGCCATCGCCCTTTTGATCCTTCGCCTTGGTTTGGCGTGGTTCATTTTTCTTTGGGCTGCACATAAGATCATTACCCCGAAGCAATACCAGAATTTGGCGAAGAACTTTGACGGAGTCGAGGTGAGTTTTGCCCAGATTTATACGGCGGCTGGCTTTCAGATATTGCTCTGTGCCCTTGCTGTGGTCGGCATCTTTCGTCTGTTCAGCTATGGCGGCTTGCTGGTCATGCACTTCTATACTGTCACCCGCCGCTGGGATGGTTTCTTTGATCCTTTTGCATTGAATGATCGTGGTTTTCCAATCAACCGCAATCAGGTGATTGATTTGGCGGTGCTGGGTGCCTTCATTGCCCTTATCCTTCTCATCCACCGCGATCATTTTAGTCTTGGCGCTTTACTTGATCGCAAGCGCGGGCGCGCGTGGTGGCATTGACCCCTTGCAGACTCACCCAACCCACCGTATGTAACCCCAACACCGGCGTCGGCTTCCACCCCCGACACCACCGAAATTGCAACGGGCCGTGTGCCCGTTTTTTTGAGCGTGAGAGTTATGAACGATCTGATTGCCAAGGCGGCCATTGACCGCCGCATCGCCGAGATCATCACCCCTGTCATTGAAGACATGGGGTTTGAGGTTGTGCGCATTCGTCTGATGTCCGGCAAGGAATCGATTCTGCAGATCATGGTGCAGAAACCCGATGGCACGATTGAGGTTGATGAATGTGGGCAGGTGTCCACCGCGGTCAGCGCTTTATTGGACGTCGAAGACCCGATTTTGGATGCTTATACGCTGGAAGTGTCCTCGCCTGGGATTGATCGTCCGTTGACCCGGTTGAAGGATTTTGATCAGTGGAAGGGCTTTGATGCCAAGATCGAAACGGATGAGCTGATTGATGGCCGCCGTCGTTTCAAAGGTCCGCTTGCCGGGATTGATGGCGATGAAGTTCTGATCGAGATCGAGGAAGGCACTATTGGTCTGAAGTTCAGCTGGCTGACCGATGCCAAGCTGGTCCTGACGGATGAGCTGATCCGCGATGTGTTGAAGGGCCGCAAGGATGCGGGCCAGATTGATGAATCCCAGTTCGATGAGATTGAAACCATCATCGACAGTGACGAAAATGTTGCCCCATCTAGAACGGGCAAATCGAAAAAGCGCCCTAGCCGCGCAACCAAGGAGAAGAACTGATGGCGATTACCTCAGCCAACCAGCTTGAGCTTTTGCAAACTGCCGAAGCCGTGGCCCGTGAAAAGAACATCGAGGCTGGCCTTGTTGTTGAAGCGATGGAAGAATCCCTCGCCCGTGCGGCAAAGTCCCGCTACGGGGCCGAGATGGACATTCGCGTGTCCATCGACCGTAAGACCGGTCGCGCCACTTTTACCCGCGTGCGCACTGTGGTCGAGGAGGAGCTGCTTGAGAATTATCAGGCCGAGTTCACTGTTGAGCAGGCCAAAGAATATCTGGATGATCCGGCGATTGGCGATCAATTCATCGAAGAAGTCCCGCCTGTTGAACTTGGCCGTATCGCTGCCCAGTCTGCCAAGCAGGTCATCCTGCAAAAGGTTCGCGAAGCCGAGCGTGACAAGCAGTATGAAGAATTCAAGGACAAGGCTGGCACCATCATCAACGCCGCTGTGAAGCGCGAAGAGTACGGCAATGTCATCGTGGATGTGGGTGCTGGCGAAGCGATCCTGCGACGCAACGAAAAGATCGGTCGCGAGGCCTATCGCCCGAATGATCGTATCCGCTGCTTTATCAAGGATGTGCGTCGCGAACAGCGTGGTCCGCAAATCTTCCTGTCCCGTGCGCACCCAGACTTCATGGTCAAACTGTTCGCCGCTGAAGTGCCGGAAGTTTATGAAGGCGTGATCGAAATCCGCTCTTGCGCCCGTGACGCAGGATCGCGCGCCAAGATTGGCGTGATTTCAAACGATAGCTCAATTGATCCTGTTGGCGCCTGTGTCGGTATGCGGGGCGCCCGTGTGCAAGCTGTTGTTGGTGAGCTGTCTGGCGAAAAAATCGACATCATTCCTTGGAATTATGACGATGCGACATTCATCGTGAACGCGCTTCAGC
>CAYPVL010000001.1:41028-76858 GCA_964414165.1 uncultured Cognatiyoonia sp. | reverse complement strand
TTTCTTAGGCTTGATACGCAGGTTCAACTCTAGCTCACAGTAGATCCGGTAGACGTGCTTGTGGTTCCAGCCGTAGCCCTGCACGTTGCGCAGATACAAAAAGCACAGGCCGAAGCCCCAGGTCCGCTTGTTTGCCGTCAAGCGTTCAAGCCAATCCGCAATCTCTTCGTTCTCATCGCTCAGCACAGGGCTGTAACGATAGCAGGTCTGGCTGATCTGAAACGCACGGCAAGCCAGCGCGATGCTGACGCCGTGCTGCGCGACCGCATTCATGGCCATCTCTCGCCTTCGAGACGGCCTTAACGCTTTTTTCCAAGCGCCTCCTTCAGCAGATCATTCTGCATGCTCATCTCGGCGTACATGCGTTTCAGACGGCGGTTCTCCTCGGCCATATCCTTCATCTCAGACATCAAAGACGCATCCATGCCGCCAAACTTGGCCCGCCATTTGTAGAAGCTCGCGCTGCTCATCCCATGTTCACGGCATAGTTCAGAAACCGGCACGCCGCCCTCCGCTTGCTTCAGGATCGCCATGATCTGCGCGTCGCTGTATCGTCCGTTCTTCATCGTAAATCTCCTCAGATATCTTGCCGAGAAAATTCTACTTTTGAACACCACTAATTTTAGGGGGGATTACCGCCCGTCGGATGTCCAAGTGCCCGTACAGCTTGACGTGTCGGACATGTTGCCGCTGACCGTTCCTTGATCCCAGCCGCGTGCCCGCCCTTCGAACACCACACCTTGGTCACCGACGCAGGCCAGCACCTGCACGCAGTTGTCAGGGGATATTTGGCACACCCCGGTATCTTGCGCTGTGGCTGGAAGCCCCAGAATGATGGCTGGCAGGATCAGGCGGAACATGGCAAAACCTTTTTTAACGTGAAGGGGATATCTATGGCTACGCAATTTGGAAAAGGTCATCATCTGCATTTGATTGATGGCTCGGCATTTATATTCCGTGCCTATCACGCGCTTCCGCCGTTGACACGCAAGTCTGATGGTTTGCCTGTAGGCGCGGTCAGCGGATTTGTGAACATGCTCCAGCGCTATATTGAAGGCAACACCGGTGCGGATGCTGCCACCCATGTTGCTGTGATTTTTGATAAGGGCAGCCATACGTTTCGCAATGACATGTATGATCAATACAAGGCCAATCGCGAGGCAATGCCTGAGGATTTGCGCCCGCAAATTCCCCTGACCCGTGATGCGACCCGTGCGTTTAATATTGCCTGCGAAGAGATTGAGGGCTTTGAGGCCGATGATATCATCGCGACCCTTGCCCATCAGGCCCGTGATGCGGGGGGGCGTGTGACCATTCTGTCTTCGGATAAGGATTTGATGCAGCTGGTTGGTGGCGGGGTCGAGATGCTTGATCCGATGAAGAACAAGCGCATTGATAGCGACGGTGTGGTTGAGAAGTTTGGCGTGGGGCCAGAGCGGGTTGTGGATGTGCAGGCTTTGGCCGGGGATAGCGTTGATAACGTGCCGGGTGCGCCGGGGATTGGCATTAAGACTGCGGCTTTGCTGATTAATGAATATGGTGATCTGGAAAGCCTGTTGGATCGTGCCGGTGAGATCAAGCAGCCCAAGCGCCGCGAGACGTTGATTGATAACCGCGCGCAGATTGAACTGTCTAAGAAGCTGGTGCAGCTTGATTGCGATATGGAATTGCCGTTCGATCTGGACAGCCTAGAGATCCGCGATCCGGTGACCGATGATTTGATGGCGTTCCTGTCGCTGATGGAATTCCGCACGGTCACCAAGCGGATTGCTGATAAGCTTGGGGTAGAGGCCCCGGTGGTTGAGGTTGCGCCACAGGCCGAGGCGGCTGCCCCCGAAGCCGTTGAGTTTGATGCGGATAAGTACGAATGCGTCCGCGGTGCGGACGCTTTGCAGGTCTGGATCGACCGAATTCGTGAGCGGGGCTATGTCGCAGTGGATACTGAGACTACCGCCTTGAATGAGATGCGCGCAGAGCTGGTTGGCATTTCGCTTTGTGTTGAGGCGGGCGAGGCTTGTTATATTCCGCTGACCCATAAGGCGGGCAAGGCGGATGATCTGTTTGGCACCGATGATCTGGCCGAAGGACAGATGGGGTTTGATGACTGTCTGGCTTTGTTGAAGCCTGTGTTGGAAGACCCGGCCATTCTGAAGATCGGTCAGAACATGAAGTATGACGCGAAGATTTTCGCGCGTGTTGGGATTGATGTGGCCCCCATCGATGACACGATGCTGATGTCTTATGCCATGAACGCAGGGCTGCATAATCATGGGATGGATACCCTGTCAGAGCGGTATCTGGGCCACACGCCGATCCCGATCAAGCCGCTGCTGGGGACGGGAAAATCGGCCATCACCTTTGATCGCGTGCCGGTGGATGATGCGGTGAAATATGCGGCAGAGGATGCCGATATTACCCTGCGCCTCTGGCAGCAGTTCAAGCCGCAGTTGCATGTGAAAAAGGTCACGACGGTTTACGAAACGCTTGAGCGGCCTTTGGTGCCCGTGCTTGCCCAGATGGAGATGCACGGCATCAAAGTGGATCGCGATACGCTGTCGCGCATGTCCAATGCCTTTAGCCAGAAAATGGCGGGGCTTGAGGCGGAGATTCACGAAAAGGCCGGGCGGTCGTTCAATGTGGGCTCGCCCAAGCAGCTTGGTGAAATCCTGTTTGATGAGATGTCATTGCCCGGCGGTAAGAAGGGCAAGACGGGGGCCTATGCCACGGGTGCCGATGTGCTTGAGGATTTGGCGACTGAACATGAAATGCCGGGGCTTGTGCTGGATTGGCGGCAATTGTCGAAGCTGAAATCGACCTACACGGATGCGCTTCAGGAACATATCAACGCCGAGACGGGGCGCGTGCATACGTCTTATTCCATTGCGGGGGCGAACACGGGGCGCTTGGCAAGTACGGACCCGAACCTGCAGAACATTCCGATCCGATCCGAGGAAGGACGGCGTATCCGCGAAGCCTTTGTCGCCGATGAAGGCAAGGTGCTGGTCGCCCTTGATTATTCCCAGATCGAACTGCGGATTCTGGCCCATATCGCCGGGATTGATGCGCTGAAACAGGCGTTCAAGGACGGGCATGATATTCATGCAATGACCGCGTCCGAGATGTTTGATGTGCCGCTGGAAGAGATGACACCGGATATTCGCCGTCAGGCCAAGGCGATTAACTTTGGGGTGATCTACGGGATCAGCGGGTTTGGTCTGGCGCGCAATCTGCGTATTCCGCGGGGCGAGGCGCAGGGCTTTATCGACCGTTATTTCGAACGCTTTCCCGGTATCCGCAAGTATATGGACGACACCGTCGCCTTCGCGAAAGAGCATGGGTACGTGCAAACGCTGTTCGGGCGCAAGATCAACACGCCGGAAATTGGGGCCAAGGGGCCGCAGGCGGGCTTTGCCAAGCGCGCGGCAATCAACGCACCTATTCAGGGCACGGCGGCAGATGTGATCCGCCGCGCGATGGTGCGCATGCCGGATGCCATTGCGGATTTGCCTGCGAAAATGTTGTTGCAGGTTCATGATGAATTGATCTTTGAGGTGGACGCGGGCGCGCAGGACGATCTGATCGCTGTGGCGCGGGATGTGATGGAGAATGCCTCGGACCCGGCGGTCAAGCTGGATGTGAAGCTGGCTGTGGATGCAGGGCAGGGCGCGCATTGGGCGGCTGCCCATTAATCAAGGAACGGGCGGCTGCCCATTAATGAGGAAGAAGCGGAACTTTGGGTCCAATCGTGCGTTGAGTGTATGCGTAGATACACGCATTGATGCGGGGGAACAGTCCATCATGACAGCACAAGAAGACTTTTGGCATAGGTTGCAAGATGTTGATGCGGGTATGCTTGGCCTACTTTCAGGATCAGCACGCCTCCCTGTTACGCCCCGTTTACGTGAAACCTTTGATGGTCACATCTGGTTTCTTGAGACCGAGGATCAGATGCTTTCGCAGGCTTTGATCATGTCGTCCCGCCCTGCGCATTTTGTGACTGCTGACGGTGTATCGGGGCTTTATGCCAATTTGACAGGGCATTTAGATGTGATTGAGGACCCTCAGATTATCGAGGAACTTTGGATGCCGCAGATGCAGCGCAGCCATCCTTCGTTCTTTGACCGGCCGCTACAATTGTTGCGCTTTACGCCTGATGCGGGGACGGTTTGGTACAGCAGTACCAAAGGTATGACGTATCTTTGCGCGTTTGGAACGGATGTGTCGGATTCGACTCCGATTAGCCTACACCAAAGATAACAAAAAGCGCGCGAAGGAGGCTTCGCGCGCTTTCGGGTCAGTTAGGCAGATTGTCCACCCTACCTTATGAGGCTTCGGTCTTTGCCTCGACCAGTTGTGGTTCAGATGGTGCGGCCCGCGTAATTTCGATGCGGCGCGGTTTCAGCGCTTCGGGCACTTCGCGCACAAGATCAATGTGCAACATCCCATCGACATGGCTGGCCCCCGTCACCTTGACGTGGTCGGCCAAATGAAAACGCCGTTCAAAGGCGCGCGTGGCGATCCCGCGATGCAGATAGGTGCGGTCGCTATCATCTTCGGCCTTGTTTGCACTGACGATCAAGCTGCGTTCTTTCAGGTCAATTGACAGATCCCCATCCGAGAACCCGGCCACGGCAATCGAAATGCGCCAGCCATCGTCGCCTGTCTTTTCGATGTTATAAGGTGGATAGCTGTTCTGGCCCACGTCACTGGCAAGTGCACGGTCCATCAGATCAGCAATTTGGTCAAAACCGACTGTCGCGCGGTAAAGCGGTGTCATATCAAAACGACGCATTTTGAGTCATCCTTTCAAAGCGATAACAGATGTGAAGCCTTCCCTTGTGGGACAGACCATTGTGCAGGAACCCATGATTGGCGTTCCCGTACCCCTTATTTGGGATGTCTATTTGTCGCTTTCAAGGGGGTGCGCTTTGCGAAATTGATGCGCGCGCGACCCTAGGGTCGCACGAATTTTGCCCCGGTGTCATTGCGTTCCCCGATGCGCATGATCCGCTGTTCACCGCCCGGTTTGGCAGGCCCAACACCGGCGAAATGCGCCAAAAGTTCTTGCAAAGGTGCCTCAAGCGAGGTGCCAAGCGACACTTCTTCCCCATTCACGCTTGCCATCGCCGAGACGACTGACACGATATGCCGCACGCCGTTCTTGACCATGAACACAGGCGACCCGCTTGATCCGGGTTCGACCGAACAGGTCATCACGATGACCCCGGCTTGGCGTCCTTTGACCGCGCACAGGTCTTGTAGGCTAGCCACTTCTGAGCGGCTGCGCCCGTATGATACAACGCCGACTTCGTCCCCGGCATTGGGGCGCGCTGCGATGGGAAACGGCAGGATGCGCGTTTGGCGGATCGGCCGGTCCAGTTGCAGCACGGCGATGTCCATCGCGACTTTGTTGGATTCAGTTTCGCGCCCGGCGTGAAGGTATCCGGGATGGGCGACCACGCGCACCACGCCCCGCGTCGCCTCGGCCCGGCCAGAGCGCAGCCCGGCATTAAACGTCAGCCGTTCTGCCGCAAGAATGTCGCCGCCTTCATCATAAACGCAATGCGCCGCCGTCAGGATCAGATCTTCTTTGATCAGCGTGGCCGTGCAGAACCCTTTGTTACGGATATCCAGCCGCCCAACAGATTCCCAACCGCGCACGGCATTGCCAGTGTCAAGCGCCACAAGGTCCGAACTGACGTCCTGGGCTGCGCCCGCAGTACCAAGCCCGCAGGCCAATGAAATCGCTAGAATGATGTGTCGCATAAGAACCCTCTTTGGGCCGATCTAGCCAAAAGTTGGGGCAAGAATATGGCCTATCGCAGGATTGGCACGGCCGGGTGTTGTTTTCCGGGCGCAGTCAATGCGGGGGGCTGGGGTCCGCCCGTCGCCCAATCCAACAACTCGACCGTGTGCACGATCGGCACATCCGTCCCGCCGCCGATCTGCATCATGCAGCCGATGTTCCCGGCGGCGATGATATCGGGCGTAAGCGCCTCAAGCGTATCGACCTTGCGCGCTTTGAGTTGCTTGGAAATCTCTGGTTGCATCAGGTTATAGGTGCCCGCAGACCCACAGCACAGGTGACTGTCTTTGGGCTCTAGCACTGTGAACCCGGCTTGCTTGAGCAGGTCCTTTGGATAGGTCTTGATCTGTTGCCCATGTTGCAGCGAACAGGCCGCGTGATAGGCGACTTTCGTTCCCTTATCGTCGCCCTTTGGCAGGTCCAGCTTTATCAGGATTTCGGACACATCCATTGCAATGGCGCTGACGCGCGCGGCATCTGCCGCCAATGGATCATTGCGGAACATATGCCCGTAGTCTTTTACCGTCGTCCCGCAGCCCGACGTATTGATCACGATGGCATCAAGTCCGCCGTTGTCGATTTCGCGCGCCCAGGCTTTGATGTTCCTGGCCGCTGTCGCGTGACTTTCGGTTTCTTTGCCCATGTGATGGGTCAGCGCACCACAACAGCCCGCCCCTTCGGCCACCACCACCTGGGCCCCAAGGCGCGTCAGCAGCCGGATGGTCGCATCGTTGATATCCGTATTCAGCGCCTTTTGCGCACAGCCCGTCATCAGTGCCACCCGCATCTTTTTGTCTTTCGCCGGGAAGGTCTGCGGATCATCGTTGCGGCTGACGGGCGGGATGGTCTTTGGGGCCATCTCAAGCATCGCTTTCAGGCGGGCATCGGGCATAAGCCGGGCGAAGGGCCTGCCGATTTTGGCACCCAGCAAGGCGATGCGGAACCGCATCGGGTATGGTAGGATTTGTGCAAGAATCCAGCGCAAAACCCGGTCAGATAGCGGTCTTTTGTAGTTTTTCTCTATATATGCCCGCGCATGATCGACCAGATGCATGTAATGCACACCCGAAGGGCAGGTTGTCATACACGCCAGACATGACAGGCAGCGGTCGATATGTTTGACGGTGGTTTCATCTGGCACACGCTCATTCTCAAGCATGTCTTTCATCAGATAAATCCGCCCCCGTGGGCTGTCGAGTTCATCGCCAAGCACCTGATAGGTTGGACAGGTTGCGGTGCAAAACCCGCAATGGACGCAAGCGCGCAGGATCTCATTTGCGCGCGCGGTGCCGGGGTCTTTCAGTTGGTCTTCAGTGAATGTGGTCTGCATCAGCTCATCAATCCGGGGTTCAAGATGCCGCGTGGGTCGAAACGGGCGCGTAGCCCTTGTGAGATCGCGGCAAGGGGCGCGGCTTCGGGGTGAAAAGACGGGATCGCGGCGCGCGTGGCCTCGGATGCGCGCATGAGCGTCGCGTGGCCCTTCACGTCACCCATGCGCGCGCGCAGGTCCATACCCTCTGGCACAAGCGCCCAGATCAGCCCGCCGCCCCAGTCATATTGCACGGCTTGCACGCCAAGCCCGGCCACAAGGGCAGGGGCATCGGTAGGTTTCACCGAGATACGCCAGACATCGCCCGGTTGGTCGGCAAACGCGGTCACATCGCGGATCGCGGTCCAAATGGCCGCGCTGTCCTTGCCTTCGATCAGTGCCGTCGGGCCATAATCTGCCAATAAGGTCGTCAGGCTTTCGGCGCGATACCGCACCGAGTTTTCAAAGCCTTCAAGGCGCAGCATTGTGCGCTTGGTTGCCGGATCATGGGCTGCGCCGGATACCTCGAAAGGCGAACCGAAGGCTGCTGACATGGCGGCCACTGCACGCGCATCATCCAGCCCTTCAAGCTGAAGCGTCGCCGTGAAAGCCACATCGGGCATGACCTTCAAGGAAACTTCGCTCAGCACCCCCAAAGTCCCATGGGCCCCGCACATCAGTTTGACCAGATCGTAACCGGTCACGTTCTTCATCACGCGGCCACCGTTCTTGATCACTTGTCCTGCACCATCCACAAAACGCACCCCCAGCAGGAAGTCACGGGCGGCACCAACGGCGATGCGGCGCGGTCCGCTGATATTGCCAGCGACGACGCCACCAATGGTTGGCTTGCCTTTGGTGCCAAGAAGCGCGCGATGGTCCATCGGTTCAAAGGCAAGGCGCTGGTTCTCGTTCGCGAGGGCCTTCTCAATCACCGCAACTGGCGTGCCAGCCTGCGCCACAAGGGTCAAAGCGCCCGGATCATAAAGCGTGATCCCTGACAGCTTGGAGGTCGACAGCAGCTCACCCACAACCGGGCGGCCATAGGGGCGTGTCCCACCACCCGAAATACGCAGCGGCCCTTTGGCGTCTTTGATCGTCTGGGCCAGAGCGGTTTCATCATTCGGTGTCATGATCTTGTTTCTTTTGAATAAAAATATGGCGGGGGTCTGGGGGTGGAACCCCCGGGGTTTTTCGCAGAAAAATCATTACGCGGCGCGGCGCGCTTCCGAGGTTTCAAGCGGGAACACTTTTGCCGGGTTCAATAGCCAATCAGGATCAAACACATCTTTCACCGCCATTTGCGCCTCAAGGTCCACCGCGTCAAACTGCACGCCCATCAGATCGCGCTTTTCGATGCCAACCCCATGTTCGCCGGTCAAACAGCCTCCTACTTCAACACAGAGTTTCAAGATCTCGGCACCCAATGCCTCACACGTCTCAAGATCACCGGACGTATTCGCATTATACAGGATCAGCGGGTGCATATTGCCGTCACCTGCGTGAAACACATTGCCGACACGCAGTCCATATTGCTCAGACAACTCATCAATCCGGCGCAGAACGAAAGGCAGTTGCGACACGGGGATCGTGCCGTCCAGACACATATAGTCGTTAATCTGTCCCATCGCCCCAAAGGCCGATTTGCGACCCAACCAAATGCGGCCTGCTTCCTCGGCGGTCTTCGCCTCACGCAGCTCCACTGGGTTGTGGCGGCGCGCGATCTCCATGATCAGGGCAAGTTGCTCGTCGATTTCCGCCTCGGATCCTTCTACTTCTACAATCAAAAGCGCAGCACACAGCGGATAGCCCGCTTTGGCGAAATCCTCGCAAACTTCGATGCAAAGTTTGTCCATGAATTCGATGGCGACGGGCAAAACGCCCGCTTTGATAATGTCCGACACACAAGCCCCGGCCACTTCGGAACTGTCAAAGCCCATCAGTACGGGCCGCGCGCCTTCGGGCTTGTGCAGAATGCGCAATGTCGCCTCGGTCACGACCCCAAGTTGGCCTTCTGATCCGCAGATCAGCCCCAGCAGATCAAGCCCGCCTGCGTCCAGATGGCTTCCGCCAATCTCAACAACCGTGCCGTCCATCATCACCATGGTCACGCCAAGCAAGTTGTTCGTCGTCACCCCGTATTTAAGGCAATGCGCCCCGCCGGAATTCATTGCGATATTCCCTGCAATGGCGCAGGCCAACTGGCTGGACGGGTCGGGTGCATAAAAGAACCCGTCGCTTTCCACTGCCCCGGTCACAGACAGGTTTGTGCGCCCGGATTGTACTGTGATGGTGCGGTTCGGGTAGTCGGTCTCGATCACGTCATTTAGCCGCGCGACCCCAAGGATCACCGAATCCGCTGTAGGCATCGCCCCACCTGCCAGTGACGTGCCAGAGCCGCGTGGGACCACGGGCACTTTCATCTCGTGACAAATTTTGAGGATATCTGACACTTCTTTCGTGGAAGCGGGCAGGACTGCCAGCAAGGGCGGACAGCGGTAAGCGGCGAGCCCGTCGCATTCATAGGCACGCGTCTCGGCCGGGTCATGGATGATCGCATCCGCCGGAAGAACCTGCGCCAGCCGTTCCATCAAAAGCCCTTTTTTGGCGATGGTCGCGGCGTCTGGGGTTGGCATGTCCATGGGCGAATCCTCTGGCGTGGCTTTGATTGGTAAATAAATATAACCAATTTATGGATATGGCAAGTCTTATTGGTCAGGGGTAGGTTAGCACAATGAATGACTTCTCTATTTTGATGCAGATCAATCTGCTTGAATATGCTGCATTGGCCCTGTTCGTTTTTGTCTGGCTGGCCCTTGGCTTTTGGATCGAACACCCGGGTGCCCGTCGCCTCTCTGTCACTGTCCTGATGTCCGAGCGTCGTCGCGATTGGATGGCTGTTTTTGTCACCCGCGATCCGCGCATTTTTGACAGTCAGATTTTGGGCAGTTTGCGCCAAAGCACATCCTTTTTTGCCTCGACCTGTATCTTTGCCATTGGTGGCGTGCTGGCGATGATCGGCAATCCTGTCTCGCTTGAAGGGTTTGCCATGCAGGTGGGGGATACCACCCCTATTGTGGTCTGGCAGATGAAGTTGGGTGTTGTTGGCCTGTTTCTGACCAATGCCTTCCTGAAATTTGTCTGGTCCAACCGTGTGTTTGGCTATTGCGCGGTGATGATGGCTGCTGTGCCGAATGACCCTGACGATCCCATCGCCTATCCCCGCGCCGCCCAAGCGGCCGAGTTGAACATTCGCGCAGCGATCAACTTTAATCGGGGCCTGCGGTCGGTTTATTTTGCTCTGGGCGCGGTGGCTTGGTTGCTGGGGCCGCTTGCTTTGGTGGGCGCCACTATCGTGGTCGGCTGGACGGTGTGGTCACGGGAATTTGCGTCCATCCCGCGCGAAATTCTGCTAAAGGATGCACCATGAGATATCTTGCCCTGATCTGCTGTCTTGCCAGCCCTGCCTTCGCCGAACCGGTTACGGTTCTTGATGTTACTGCCACGCCAAACGGTGACACATGGCGCTTTGATGTGACCGTGGAACATCCTGACACAGGTTGGGATCATTATGCCGATGGCTGGCGGATCGAGGATGCGGAGGGCAATGAACTTGGCATGCGCGTTCTTGCCCATCCGCATGTGAATGAGCAGCCCTTTACGCGATCTTTATCCGGGGTTGTGATCCCGGACAGTCTGAGCGTGGTTTATGTGCGCGCCCGTGATTTGCCCGGTGGCTGGAACGCGGATGTGACCGAGGTTGTCCTGCCGCGCTAGCGCCGCCCTTCGCGCAGCCATGCAAAGACGCTAAGCGTGGCTGCGATCAAAAGCCATGCCCATGCCGGCAGTAGCGACGTGATCGAAATATCAGCTGTCTGGTAGGCACCGCGCGGTGTCACCCCGATCCAGCCCCGCCCAGCGGCAGGCCGTCCGCTGCGCACTTCGCGCAGGTCGATATCCCCATCAAAGATCGTCATGATCCCGCCGCGCGTGCTGTCCACCAGTGGTTTCAGCAATGCGCCGGTTGCAATGGTTTGCTCAAATTCGCGCGGCGCTGCCGGGCCCAAAGCAATGACGCTTTCGTAGTCATCGTCTTTCAGGCGATACAGCCCGATCTCTGGCGCCTCCCAGAGTGTTTCGAACCGTCCGGGGCTGGTTTCCTCCAACGTCAGCACCGTCTCGGACCCATCGGGGTGGGTCACTGTCACATCGCCCGTGTCTTCATCCAGCGTGCGCCGGATGATCCGCATCGTCTGCCCGTTGGGTTCGGCCCAAAGCGCCTCTTCCTCAAGCTGGGGTTCTTTCATCATCCAATGGGCCAAACGGCGCAGAAGTTCCTGCTGCGGCCCGCCGCCTTCATAGCCCCGATCCCAAAGCCAGCTTTGATCCGAGGCAATCAGCGCCACGCGCCCCTCGCCGATCCGTTCAAGCGCAAGCAAGGGGCGGTCGTCCTCATCGGACATAACGACACTGGCCGTCTCGGGCACAACTACATCCACAAGGCGCAGCCAGCGGCCCCAGCTGGGCCCGTCTTCGGTGGTCGGGTTGGGCGAGAACGCCGCGAGCCCTTCGGTCACAGGATGGCGGTCGCCAAGGTCGGTGATTTGGGGCACATAGCCTTCTTCAAAGACCCGCGCGGTCGGCGCGCCCGGCAGGATCGCCCCAAGGGGCGAGCGGTAGATGCTTTCGGCACTTCCGTATTCTGGCCCCGAAGACACAAGCACAGCACCCCCATCCATGACGTAGCGCGAGATGTTTTCAAGGTATTGGCTGGGCAGGATACCCCGGCGGCGGTAGCGGTCAAAGATGATCAGATCGAACTCGTCGATCTTTTCAAGGAACAACTCGCGGGTGGGGAAGGCGATCAGCGAAAGTTCATTCACGGGCACGCCGTCCTGTTTTTCCGGGGGGCGCAGGATGGTGAAATGCACAAGATCAACGGCTGCATCGGCTTTGAGCAGGTTGCGCCACGTCCGCTCGCCCGCGTGGGGTTCGCCTGACACAAGCAGCACGCGCAGACGGTCGCGCACGCCGTTGATCTGAACGACGGCGGCATTGTTGCGTTCGGTCAGTTCGCCCTCAACAAAGGGCGTTTCGAACTGAAGCACATTCATTCCACCGTGGGGCAGATCAATCGGCAGCTCAATATCCTCATTCAGAGGCACCTGAAAATCAAGGGGGGCTTCGCCATCAATGCTGATTTGCAGCGGCACGAACGTATCAAGGCCCGGTGCCGCCCCTTGGTCTTCAACGCGCAAGGTGAGGCTAACAGGTTCGCCCAGAATGGCGAAAGCAGGGGCGTTGGACACAACAAGGCGGCGGTCCCAGTCGTCTGGTTGTCCTGTCAGAAGCGTGTGAATAGGGGCGGGCAAGCCGGGCGCGCGGTCAATGTCGTGCAGCCGCCCGTCAGATAGCAAAATGATGCCCGCGATCCGCCCTTGTGGTTCTTCGGCCAAAGCTTCGGACAGGCCAGACATGAGGGCCGTGCCGCTATCCCCTTCGCCGTCACCGACGGTCACAGTGCGCAGTTCGGTGTTTTCAAGGCGGGCCACCTCGGCCTGCACGTTTGCAATCGCCGCAGCCGTTTGGTCCGGCCTGTCTGCAATGCGCTGGCTTGCGCTTTCATCAACTACGAGCATGACAATATCGGACAGCGGATCACGATCTTCCTGCTGGATCGCCGGATTGGCCAAGGCAGCAAGCAAAGCAATCCCCGCAAGTCCGCGCAGCCACCATCCCGACAGGCGGCGATAGATCGCGATGCTGACGCCAAAGGCAGCCAAAGCCGCAAGCCCATAAATCACAAGCCAAGGCAGCAGCGGGTCAAACACCAGACTGCCGGTCATCGCGCCACCTCATGGTTTCTTTTGAATACAAATATGGCCAGTCGCCAATGGTGCGCCATTGGTTCGAGAACCATTGGCGACGGTGTCCATTTTTCGCAGAAAAATGGGATCATTGGCCAAGCCTATCCAGCAGATCGGGCACATGCACCTGATCGGACTTATAGTTCCCGGTCAGCACATGCATGATCAGATTGACCCCAAAACGCATCGCAATCTCGCGCTGGCGTTCGCCTGCCTGACCGCGCCCGACAGGGAACATGCGATCCCCGAATTCATCCACGGCCCACGCGCGCGCCCAATCGTTGCCGCCAATCACCACCGGCGTTACACCATCGTTCAGATTTCGGAAGGGCATACCTTCAACAACCTCGGCATCAACCGGCGAGGCCTCAACCCAGATATCGCGGCTGTTATAGCGCCCCGGAAAATCCTGCAGCAAATAGAAGGTCCGGGTCAGAACATGATCATCAGGGATCGGCTCAATCGCGGGGATGTCCAGCGTGCGCGCAATCGCTTGAAGTTTGCGCCCTTCGGGTGAGGCCGACCCAAAGCGGGCAGTGTCTGCATCCTGCGTATCAAACAGGATCATTCCGCCGGTGCGCAGATACCGGTTCAGTTTCGCGTAAGCCTCGCGGCTTGGCAGGGCCTGATCGGGGGTGATTGGCCAATAGAGGAAGGGAAAGAACGCCAGCTCGTCGCGTTCAAGATCAATGCCCATGGGGGCAGCGGGTTCGATTGAGGTGCGCCGGTTCAGCGTCAGACTGAGGCCGCGCAGACCGGCCTCGGACACTTCATCAACTTCCGCGTCGCCTGTGATCACGTAGCCCAGAACCACATCAGCCGTGGCGGCAATCGCGAATTCATCGTCCTGTGCCTGTACCGGCGCCGGAGCGGTCAGCAAAGCAAATCCCAGCAGCACTGCAACCGTTGCATCTGCGCGGGGGCCGCGCAGGCGTCCTCCGACAGCGAGTGAGGCGATGATATCCACCATCAAAAGGGCGAGCGCTGCCCCAAGCAGCCAGCCTTTCAGCGCGGTTTCGCGCAAGACCTCCAACCCTTCTACGACGATCCGCGCGGGCCATTGCGCGGTTGCAAGTGATGTCTCAGCGCCAATCACGTTCACAGCAATCCTTTGATCGGGGCCCGCATAAAGGCCGGGTTGCAAAGCTTCTGAAGGCACTGGTTCGGCCAGCAGTTCACCGGCGACGCCGGGAAGTGTCGCCCCGTCTTCCAATTGCCCATAGGCATTCAGCACGTCTTCGGGCAACCAAGTGGTGCCCTCTAAAGTTTCAAGGTCAGGACTTGCCGGGCGTGTTGATACTGCCAGCCGTTCGAGCATCTGCACAAAAAGCCCGGACAAGGGCAGCGATGACCATTCGGCGTTTGCGGTGACATGCACCAGCACGATCTGTCCTTCGCCTGCCACTTTGCGGGTCACAAGCGGCGTGCCGTCGGCCAGCTGTGCGATCACCCGGTTTGCAAGGGTTGGATCGGGTTGCGCCATGACTTGGCTGCTGACGGTCACGTCGTCAGGCGTTCGCAGCCCAAAGAAGGGCGAGCCTTCGGTGAAGGGGGCAAGCGCTTTGGGTTCCCCCCAACTCATCGCCCCGCCCACTGTACGCCCGCCATCACGCAAGCGCACCGGCAAAAGCGGGTCTTCCTGCGCGCGGCCCACGTCGCTGGCGGCTAGCCGTGGCCCTGCAAAGCGCAAGAGCATCCCACCCTTTTCGACCCAGTCCAACACGGCCTCGCCTTCGCTGCCTGCGAATGTCGCCACATCTGCGAGAATGATCACATCGGGGTTCGCCAGAAGGATGTCTTCCATCGTCCCGTCGATCAGGTCGGCGGTGGGCTCAAGCGCTTCGCGCAGGTAATAAAGCGGGTCGAGCAGGTCGAGTCCCTCGCGGTCGCCCGCCCCGGAAATCAGTGCCACCTCGCGCCGTTTCAGCCCATCATCAGCCAAGGACACAGCGGCGGCAGAGCGGTTGCCCGCAATTTCAAACCGCGTTACCCGATTGCGCAGTTCTGGGGGCAGGACCAGTTCGGTTTCGGCCACCGCATCCCCGGCTGCAAAGTTCAGATCGACGGTGGCAAGTTGTCTTTCGACCCCGTTCGGATCAAGGCCGATGGCATTGATGGTTGCGTCAAACGCGCTGCCCACGGGCGTGCGCGTTGCCGAAATCACGATATTGCCTTCGTCAAACCGCGCCGGACGCAGTCCGAAGGTTTGGCGGGGTGTCTGGAACACGGTGACGGTGCCCAAACCTTCAAGCGCATTCAAAAGACTCTCACGGCTGTCGCGGGCTAGTCCGTCCGATAACCAGTAGGTGTCAAAGGGTCCGCTTAGGCTGTCGGCCCATGTTTGAAGGGCATCCGCATCTGGCTCCCACGCGTTGGGCTGCACATTTGGCAGCGCCTGCGCAATGGCATCGGCTGATTGAAATGTCAGCGTTTCGGGCAGATCCGTCAGTGTGACCACGGCTGCGGTGCGTCCGTCGCGCGTGGCCTCATCCAGCATCAATGCGATCCGGTCGCTGCGTGCCCCCCAATCCCGCGCGTCTGCCCATGTGCCATCTGCAATGATCAGCAGCGGGCCATCACCTGCGGTGCGGGTTTGCGGGTTCAGAACCGGGCCTGCGAAGCCGATGATGATCGCGGCCACGGCCAGAAGCCGCAGGAGCAGCAGCCACCAAGGCGTGCGATCTGACTGGCTATCGTCGTCTTGAAGTTCCAGTAGCAAGGCCACGCCGGGAAAGCGCCGTTTGATCGGCGCGGGTGGCACGGCGCGCAGCAAAATCCACAGGATCGGCAGCGCGATCAGGCCAAGCAGCAGCCATGGGGCGGCAAAGCCGATGGGACCTAAGGACCACATTAGCAGCGTTCCTCAGGGTGGCAGCCGTTCTTTTTTGAGTATTTTGAACAAAGCGAGGGTGTGCGTTGGCGCATCATGTTTGACCGTCCAATGCGTGATAAAGCCAGAGGAGGGCGGTTGAGGCGGATGTGTCTGTGTGGTGTGTATTGAATTGCCAACCGGTGGTGCGCGCGAGGGTACTGAGCTGATCTTTGCGCTGGGCAAGCCGGTCAAGATAGCGCGTGCGCAGGTCCCCGGCTTTAAGGGTTTCGTGCCGCATCGCCCCTGTCATGGATTCAAAGATGGTGCGTCCGTCGAAAGGGAACGCCTCTTCTTGCGGGTCAAGCACCTGCACCAGAGCGCCGCGCACGCCCCGGTCGGCAGCTTTGGTCAGGGCGGCTTCCACAGGTGCGATATCGCCCATGAAGTCGCTGATAAAGAACGCGCGGGAATGGGGCAGCATCCCTTGCGCTTCGGGGGTGCCGTAGTCTGTGGTGTCATCTTCAGACAGGATTGCCGCCATTTGCGCCAGTTGGTTTTCGCCGCGTTTGGGCGGCAGGCGCAGCCCCGTTAGCCCAACCCGTTCGCCGCCCCGGATCAGCAGGATCGCTGCGGCCAGCGCAATAGTGCGCGCCCGTTCGGATTTGGTTGGCAGGTTTGCATCGGATGAAAACCGCATGGATGCGGCTTGATCGACCCACAGGATGACTGACTGTGCGATCTGCCATTCTTTATCCTGCACAAAGGCCTGATCTGACCGGGCAGAGCGCCGCCAGTCGATTGATCGCGCGTGATCGTGGTTTTGTGCTGGGCGGTATTGCCAGAACGTATCCCCCAGCCCTGCGCGGCGGCGTCCGTGATCGCCCAAAAGGACGGTTGCGGCAAGGTGCTCAGCCTCGGCCAGAAGCGCCGGGAAGGGCGCGGCAAGAGCTTCGGCCCCGGCCCGGAGGTCAAGTGCTGCGCTCATGCGGCGGCGCTGACCTTTGTGGCATCACTGGCAAGTTGGTCAATCAGCGCATCAAGGCTTTCGCCGCGTGCGCGGGCTGCAAAGGACAGGGCCATGCGGTGTTTCAGAACGGGCGCGGCCATGTTGCGCACGTCTTCGGCACTTGGAGCGAGCCGCCCGTCAAGAAGTGCAGCAGCGCGCACGGTCAACATCAAGGCTTGCGCCGCACGCGGGCCGGGCCCCCAGCTGACGGATGTGTTCACCGCCTCTGGCGCATCAGCACCGGGGCGGCAAGCGCGGACAAGATCAAGGATCATCTCGACGATGTTCTCACCCACGGGCATGCGCCGTAGCAGGGTTTGGGCATCCAGCAGTTCCTGCGCGGTGAAGACGGCGGTGGCTTCGCCCTCTTCCGCACCGGTGGTCGCGATCAGGATGTCGCGTTCGGTGTCGCGGTCAGGGTAGGGGACGTCGATTTGCACAAGGAAGCGGTCAAGCTGCGCTTCGGGCAGGGGGTATGTCCCTTCCTGCTCAATCGGGTTTTGGGTGGCCAGCACATGGAAGGGCGCGCCAAGCGGGCGGTGTTCACCTGCGATGGTGACCTCCTTTTCCTGCATCGCTTGGAGCAAAGCAGATTGCGTCCGTGGCGAGGCGCGGTTGATTTCATCAGCCATCAGAAGTTGGCAGAAGATTGGCCCTTCGAGAAAGCGGAAAGCACGGGTGCCGTCGGCGGCGGTTTCCAGCACTTCGGAACCAAGGATGTCGGCAGGCATTAGATCGGGGGTGAACTGAATCCGGCTGCCATTCAGCCCCATCACTGTCGAAAGTGTATCCACAAGGCGGGTCTTACCCAAACCCGGCAGCCCGATCAGAACAGCGTGCCCACCGCAGATCAGCGATGTGAGTGTCAGGTCAACAACCCGGTCCTGTCCGAGGAAGCGATTGGCGATACTTGTGCGCGCGGCCCCAAGCTTTGCAGCAAGTGTTTCGATCTCGGCGACAAGATCTGTGGCTTCCGTCATGACAATTCTCCGAACAAACTATATCAGTCGTATAACATCAGATAATCCGTATGACCCCAATGGCAAAATGTATGACCGGACAAAAGATTGTGACACCCTCGACTGAAAGCCTCGCATCCAGCGCGCAAGCTGTGGCCGGGAAGGGCCTTCCGCCGGTTCATTTGTGGAATCCGCCCTTTTGTGGCGACCTTGATATGCGCATCGCGCGGGATGGGACGTGGTTCTATCTTGGCACGCCGATTGGGCGTCCCGGTTTGGTGAAGCTGTTTTCGTCCATTATCCGGCGCGACGGTGATGATTATTTCCTTGTCACGCCCGTTGAAAAGGTGGGCATTACGGTTGATGATGCCCCCTTCGTGGCCGTGGATTTCAATCAAAAAGGCGATGCTTTGGTGTTTGAAACCCAAGTCGGGGATTTCGTGACGGCGGGTCCTGACAATCCGATCCGCGTGGTGCGCGACCCTGAAACCGGAGAGCCATCGCCTTATGTGTTGGTGCGCGCCAATCTTGAGGCGCTGATTGATCGCAAGTCCTTTTATCGTCTGGTCGATATTGGCGAAACCGAGGTTTTAGATGGGATCGACTGGTTTGGCGTCCGCTCATCGGGTGCGTTCTTTCCCATCATCCCGGCAAAGGAATTGGCATGAAACCTTGCGCAAACCTGACCCTGTTGTTCAATGAACGCCCCTTTATGGAGCGTTTCGCTGCTGCCAAAGAGGCAGGCTTTGATTATGTTGAGGTGCCGCTTCCCTACGACGTTCCTGTGCAAGACATTGTGCGCGAGTTGACGATCCACGATCTGAAAATGGTGCTGATCAACTGCCCGCCGCCCAATTACACGGGCGGCGCACCCGGTTGGGCGGCGGTTCCTGGTTCCCGGTTTCAATCTGATTTCAAGCGCGCGCTGCGCTATGCGCAGGCGATGAAGGTGACCCATTTGCATCTGATGGCGGGAGAGGCCGAGGGGGAAGAGGCGCGTGCCTGTTTCATTGAGAATTTGCGCTGGGCGGCAGATCAGGCCCCCGAACACAGCCTGACGATCGCGCCGCTGAACGCGGATGATAAACCCGGTTATTTCCTGAATGATTTCGGGCTGGCGATGGAAATAATCGCCGCGGTTGATCGCCCGAATGTGCGCATTCAATATGACACATATCACGCCCAGAAAATCCATGGCGATGCGTTGCAGGTCTGGGGCGATGTAAAGGCCCGTTCTGTCCATGTGCAGGTTGGCCAAGCCCCAAAACGGGATGAACCGGGGAAAGGGCAGATCGACTTTTCAGCACTGTTCGCGACGATGAAAGCGGATGGCTATGATGGCTGGATCAGTGGTGCCTATATCCCGGCCAAAACCTCCGAAGGGGGTCTTGGCTGGTTGTCACTGCTGGACTGATCTGCGCTGCGCGTCTGTTGCGCGGTGTTTTTTATCTTAACGGGAAATGCTGCGACCTTGGATGCGCAGACCGGGATCACCTGCAAGACTTTGCGCAAGGCGCATCAGTTGTACGGCCTCGGTGCGATAGCCGAAGGGGTCCGCACCCCGGTGTGCATTGGCCAGTGCAATGGCCTCGGCATAATCCCATGTGCCAAGGAAGCGATCATCGCGCAAAAGTTGCCCGAAACCGGCGATGGCGGCGGCGAAATATGCCTCGGATGACGCGCTCTTTGTTGGTACGATGGGGGTCGTCAGTAGTTGGCTCTCGTCCGCACCGGGGTCTTTATAGCGTAGTTTCAAGAACCCAAATTCGCCATTTCTATCAGCCACTTGCGCAGGGTCATAGCGCAGCGGGTCTGACAGTTGTGCGGGGCTGCCAACTGGCGTGATCTCATAGATCGCTGTCACCGTATGCCCGGCCCCAAGCTCGCCTGCATCCACTTTGTCGTTGTTAAAGTCTTCGCGCGCTAGACTGCGTGTTTCATAGCCGATCAGCCGGTATTCGGCGACCTCGGCGGGATTCCATTCGACTTGGATTTTGACGTCGCCTGCGATGGGGAACAGCTCTCCGGTCAATTGATCCACCAGCACCTTTTGCGCCTCGGCCAGCGTGTCGATATAGGCGGCCTGTCCGTTGCCGTTTTGGGCAAGTGCCTGCATCGTCGCATCATCCAGATTGCTGCGCCCGAAGCCCAAGATCGACAGGTACGTGCCAGTGTCGCGCTTGTCGGCGATGAAGCCGTTCAGCGCCTCAGGGTCATTGATCCCGACATTAAAATCCCCGTCTGTGGCCAGAATAATGCGGTTCACTTCGCCCTCGGCTTGCATGCTTTCGGCCACCGCATAAGCCTGCTGCAAACCACCCTGACCATTCGTTGACCCACCCGCGCCAAGCCCGTTCAGTGCAGTCAGGATCGTGCTCTGATCCGCCGCCGAGGTCGGGGCCAAAACCTGCCCGGCGCTGCCCGCATATGCCACAATCGCGATCTGATCTTCAGCGCGCAATTGCGCCAGCATCAGCCCGAGCGAGGTTTTGAGCAGCGGCAGCTTGTTCGGTTGGTTCATCGATCCCGACGTATCAATCAGGAACACAAGGTTCAGCGGCGGGCGGTTGTCAACCAGCGGCATCTGCCCTTGGATCGCGATATGCACCAGTTGCGTGTCCGCATTCCACGGGGTCTGCATCGTGCTGACGGTCGGGCGGAACGGGGCCCCGCCCGCGTCGGGGGCGGGGTAGTCGTAGGGGAAATAGTTGATCAGTTCTTCGATGCGCACCTGCTCCGGGTGGGGGAGTTGGCCTTGCGTGATGGAAGAGCGCAGGAGGGCATAGCTTGCCGTATCCACGTCGATGGAGAAGGTGGAAACAGGGGTTTCTTGGGTGATGGTCAGCGATGTGGGCGGGGCGTTGGCAAAGACTTCGTTCTCAATGTCAGCCACAGTGGCGGCAGGCTCTGCGTCTCGAAAACCTCTCGTGATTGATGGTTCCACTAGCGAACGCGGCGCGGCAGAGCGGCGCGGGGCGTTTAACGCTACGCCATCGCTTGATGGGGCTGAAGCAACACCTTCGGCAGATCGCGTGCGGGTTTCCAAGGCGGCATCGGCCTCTTCTGTCAGGGCATTGGCCGCGAAGCTCTCGAGCATATGCGCAGGTTCGGGTGCGGCTTCGGCTAGTGGCGCGATAGCCGTGTCGGCGGCGACGTTTTCTTCCTGACTTAAGGTAGTGTCGGCCTCGGCACTCAATTCTCCAAGGACGACGTCATCTGCCTGCGCCAACGGCACATCTGCTTCGCGCCACATATCTTGCCCAATCGGCGTCAAGAAGATGAAGCCGCAGGCAACGAGGGCGGTTGTGGCGCTCAGCGCGCCGGGTGAAGTCATCGACGTCAGCATGTTCTTAAATCCTGTCCAAAGCCCGGAAGGGGCGGTTACAGGAGTGGGACGCGCGGCCTCGCGCGATCCTTGGAGCGCTTCGAAATTTTTCTGCGCAAGCGCGAGATTTTCCGCACGGCGCGTGGCATCAGGCGCAGGCGTGGCTGCACCAAAGGCGGATTTCAGATCATCAAGGTCGTCGCTCATGCCACGTCCTCCTTTTCTTTGAGCGCGCGCAAGGCCTTCTTGGCCTCGGATATGCGCCAGCTTACGGTCCCTTCGCTGACGCCCAGCACTTGGGCCGCATCGGCGTGGGTCATGTCGTCCAACACAAGCGCAAGCGTGTCGCGCAGGTCGGGGGGCAGCTGCGTCATGGCGGCGGTGAGCCAGTTGATTTGTTCAGCCGCCTCAGCATTCACCGCTGTGCGGTTCACTTCCCAATCGCCCCAACCATCACTGGCTTTTATATATGTCGCCTGCTTGCGGCGGCGATCATGGGCGGCGTTCATTGCGACGCGGTAAAGCCATGTGGTGACTTTCGCATCGCCCCGAAAGCTGGCCAGTTTGGCAGGCAGGGCGGCGCAGATGTCTTGGGTCAGATCCTCGGCCTCTTCCCGCTTGCCGGTCATGCGAAAGCAGAAGGCAAACAGCCGGTCATAATGGCGATCCAGTAGCGCCTCAAAGGCCTGCCCGTCGCCACCTGCCGCTGCCAAGGCAAGATCCTGATCGCTGACTGTCATACGCATCACAGGACTATGACGCAGGCCGGGCGTCAATCCTTGGCTGGGTTTTGTATTTTTTTCACGTCAGGGCCTAATTGGCTGCGCTATGCGATGTGAATTCTGCTTGTAAGGTGTTGCGATCATTGGCCCCTTGCATTTTGCGCACCATGTTTCCCTGACCATCAAAAAACAGCAAGGTCGCAAAGCTGGCCCCGTGTTTGGTCGCAAAATCCATGCCGGGGCCTGTGTCCAGATAGGCGACCCGGTAGGTCAGATCGCCCGCACCCAGCGTCGCAAGTGCTGCGCGCACTTCGATTTGCAGGCTTTCGCAAAGCTGGCAATCCCGGTCATGTACTTGCACGATGGCGGGTTCTCCGTTGCCAATTACCGACAGGTCTTGTTCGCTTAAAGCCCCTTGGAATGATCCAAAGGCCCAATAGGCAGCACCTGCTAGTGCGATAGCCCCAACCCCGAACAAAGCGCTGTTTTGTAAAAGGCTGCGCCGCGACAGCTTTGGCTTTGGTTTGGGTCCCTGCGTTTTCGTGCGGGTTTTGCGTTTCTTTGGCATGGGTGGACCTTTGTGGGCCAGAGTGGGGGTGGTAAAGCTAAGGGGGGACGTGCCGGACTTGATAGGGTCGGCTAAACGGATGTGCAGATATACTTCATTTCCATGTAGTCTTCGATCCCGTGGTGTGACCCTTCGCGCCCAAGGCCTGATTGTTTGACCCCGCCAAAGGGGGCCACTTCGGTTGAGATGATCCCCGTATTCACCCCGACGATCCCGTATTCCAGTGCCTCGGCGACCTTGGTCACGCGTGACAGGTCTTTGGCATAGAAATATGAGGCCAGCCCAAAGATCGTGTCGTTGGCTTGCGCGATCACGTCATCTTCGTCTGTAAACTTAAATAACGGGGCGAAAGGGCCGAATGTTTCATCCGTGCTCACCAGCATGTCTTTGGTCGCGTTGGTTACAATCGTTGGTTCAAAGAACATGCCACCCAAGGCGTGCGGTTTGCCACCCGTCAAGATATCGCCGCCCTTAGACAATGCATCATCCAGATGTTCCTGCACCTTGTCCACAGCGCTTGGTTCGATCAATGGGCCAAGGTTTGTGCCGTCTTCCAGCCCGTCGCCAACTTTCAGATCCTCGACCGCAGTTTTCAGCTTTTTGGCAAAGGCGTCATAGACCCCGGCCTGCACATAAATCCGGTTCGCGCAGACGCAGGTCTGCCCGTTATTGCGGAATTTGCAGGCGATGGCCCCTTCGACCGCTGCATCCAGATCAGCGTCATCAAAGACGATGAAAGGCGCGTTGCCGCCCAATTCCATCGAGCATTTCATGACCTGATCGGCGGCCTGCTTTAGCAGAATGCGCCCCACCTCGGTTGATCCTGTGAAGGTCAGTTTGCGCACGATCGGGTTCTCACAAAACTCCTTACCCGCCTCAGAGGATGAGGTGGTTGTAACGACTGAAAACAAGCCCTTTGGCACGCCTGCCTCTTCGGCGAGAAGCGCCATGGCGAGTGCGGAGAGTGGGGTCAATGACGCGGGCCGGATCACGAAGGCACAGCCTGCCGCAAGGGCAGGTGAAACTTTGCGGGTGATCATCGCGTTGGGAAAGTTCCAAGGCGTAATCCCGGCAGCAACCCCGATAGGTTGCTTGATCACAGTGATGCGTTTGTCGGGCATATGGCCGGGAATAGTTTCTCCGTAGATGCGTTTGGCCTCTTCCCCGAACCATTCCACGAACGATGCCCCATAAGCGATTTCGCCCCGGCTTTCGCCCAAGGGCTTACCTTGTTCGGCAGTCATGATGATCGCGAGGTCTTCTTGATGGGCCATCATCAGATCAAACCATTTGCGCAGTACCTGGGCGCGGTCCTTGCCCGTGCGCGCGGCCCAGTCTTTCTGCGCCTTTGCGGCCACATCAATCGCATTTGCGATTTCTGTGCGCGACAGGTCTGCCACTTGCGCAATCACATCCCCGCGCGCCGGGTTCACAACATCAAAGGTTTTGCCGTCTTTTGCGTCTGTCCAGATGCCGCCGACGTAGGCCTTGGTGCAAAGCAAATCAGGTCGCGACAAAAGGGAACGCAGGTCAGTAGATTGGTCAAGCATGGCAGCCTCCGGTTTTATTGCTTGCCTGTATCTGACAGTAGTCCGCAGGTCGGGTCCAGTCAGAATCTGCCGTGCGCGGCCTTAAACGAGCACGATCCTATCCCCCAGATAGCGCAGCGTGTTTGTGTCGTGCACTTGAAAGGGCAGGCCGCTAAAGGCCTCTTCGGTGAGGATGATTATCGTATTGTCTTTGCGCAGATCGGCCATAATCTTTTGTGTGTCTTCCTCGGACAGAAATTCGATAAGCCGTGCGTGGATGTCCCCTTGCGCAATCTCAAGAAAATCGGTGTTGATCGTCGCCCCGTCCAATTCCTGCGTAATCGGTTCGGGCGTGTTGATATCGCCAGAGCCATAGCAAAAAGATTTGGCTGCGCCCCTGTCCTCGAAAGTCGCCGCGAACAGGTGCAGACGCGCTTGCCCTGCGGGCAAATGCATGGGGCGTTGCACATCGGGCGTGCGTCCGTTGAAAGCCGGATCAAGGATGCGCCCATCCGACAGCCCAACTTGGCGCACCAGCCAGCGCAATGTGTTCAGGATCATATGCAGCGTCCTCCGTCCACTTCGAGTGCGGCACCAGTGATCATACTGGCTGCGTCCGAACAGAGGAACGTCGCCGCAGCCCCCATGTCTTGCGGTGTTGAAAAGCGCCCCATGGGGATGGTTGCAAGGAACTTGGCGCGCATTTCAGGTGTGTCTTCGCCCATGAAGGACGCCAGCAATGGCGTCTCGCCCGCCACGGGGTTCAGCGCGTTCACCCGCACACCGAATGGCGCAAGTTCGACGGCCATTGCTTTGGTTGCGGTGATCATCCACCCCTTAGAGGCGTTGTACCAGTTCAGCTTGGGGCGTGGCGACACCCCAGCAGTTGAAGCGATGTTCAGGATCGCGCCCGTTTTGCGTGCTTTCATCGCGGGGACAAAGTGTTTGGCGGTCAAGTAGACCGATTTGGCGTTCACGTGCAGGACGCGGTCAAAGTCTTCTTCGGATACGTCTTCCATCATTGCGGGTAGATGCGTGATCCCGGCGTTGTTCACAAGGATATCAAGGTCGCCCAGTTGGTCGGCGCATGCATAGGCAAGGGCTGCAACAGATGTGTTCTGCCCCACATCCACGCTGGCCGCGACGCCGTCGATTTCAATGGCGACCGCTTCGGCGGCGTCTGCGTTGATATCGGCCACCATGACCCGCGCGCCTTGCGCGGCAAAGGCCCGCGCGATCCCGGCCCCGAAGCCTGATCCGCCCCCGGTGATGATGGCGGTTTTGCCGTCTAACTGCATCCGCTTCCTCTTTCCCGTTCCGCGGCGATGATCGCCGCAATGGTCGCCCGAGACTTCGTGCCAAGCAAGACGGTGCGCCCAATTACGGTGGCAGGTGTGCCATAAAGCCCCAAATGGCGCGACAGCGCGCGCGCGCGGGCAAGGGCGGCTGTAATGTCAGGGCGGCCCATGTCACGCAATAGCCTTTCGGCATCCAGACCCGCGCGATTTGCTGCACTTTCGATAAAGGTCAGGTCGGTCACTGCCGGAGTGCGCAAAAGTGCATCATGCATCGCGCTATATTGCTGTTGTAGATCAGCCGCCAGTACCGCGCGCGACGCAACCTCGGACGTGCGTCCCAGCAGAGGTAGTTCATGGCGATGCAGCGACGTGCCGGGGGTTTCGGCCAGAACAGCGGCGACGTTTGCATCCATTTCGGGGCAGTTCGGGCAGTTGAAATCCGAGAATAGTGCAACAGGAAGCAGAGCGGGATTGGCCCCGAAAAGGGCTGTGCAGGTATTGGCGCGCACGAATGGCATTTCGGCCAAAACGGCGGGGTCTTCCGGGGTTAGCCCTGCAAATACTGCTTCGCTTTGGCTTAGCTGTGCTGCGCCATCTACAATGCGAAAGCCGGGCGCGCCGTTGATGGGCTTGAATTGCAAGTCACCCGCAAAAAGGCCGGGCAGGCGCGGCACGCCCCAAACCCAAGCGGCAACAGCGGCGATGCCAAGTCCGGTCGCCATATGACGGCGCGTGAAAGAGCGGGTGTCAGTCATGGGCGGACACTGCCCTTCAATGCGCCCGTTGTCACGAGGGCTTGCCAGCTTTGTGATCGGGAACTAATGCTGACCTTAGGCATGCGGCGATGGCGTCGTCGCGGGTGCGGTTTCGCATCGCTTGGCATTTGCCAACTGTCCTGAACGCCGGGGCCTTTCGGGGTCGCATTGACCCCATTTCTGTGAGGTCACATATGACAAACCGTCCACAATTTTACCGTTTCCATCAAGGTGCCGAAGTGCTGCCCTTTGCTGCGTCAGAATATGAATTGCGCCTTAAGGGCCTGCGCGAAATCATGACGATCAAGGGGCTTGATGCCGTTGTTCTGACGTCGATGCATAACATCGCCTATTATTCGGGATTCCTTTATTGCGCCTTTGGCCGTCCCTACGCCCAAGTCATCACGCAAAGTGAAACGGTCACGATTAGCGCAGGGATTGATGCGGCCCAGCCTTGGCGACGCTGTTATGGCGACAACATCACCTACACCGATTGGGAGCGGGATAACTATTGGCGCGCAATTTTGTCGATCACAGGCAAGCGCAAGGTGATCGGCTATGAAGCGGATCACCTGACGTTGTTGCAATCGGATAAGCTGATATCATTCCTGTCGCCCGTCACAATGATGGATATCACGGGCGACACGATGCGCCAGCGCATGCATAAATCCCAAGCCGAGTTGGACCTGATCCGTGCTGGTGCCGGGGTTGCTGATGTCGGTGGCTACGCCATCCGCGCAGCCATCCGTGAAGGTGCGCGCGAGATAGACGTGGCGATGGCCGGGCGCGACGCGATGGAACTTGAAATTGCCAAGCGCTTCCCCGATGCTGAATATCGCGATACGTGGGTTTGGTTCCAGTCCGGAATCAATACGGATGGGGCGCATAACCCTGTGACATCGCGCGTTTTGCAGCGCGGGGATATCCTGTCGCTGAATACGTTTCCGATGATTTCGGGCTACTACACGGCGCTTGAGCGGACTTTGTTCGTGGGCGAAGTCGATGATACAAGCTTGAAGATTTGGGAGGCGAATGTCGCGGCCCATGAATATGGGATCAGCCTGTTGAAACCAGGGGCGACATGTTCAGACGTGACCGCAAAGATCAACGCATTCTTTGCTGAACGGGATTTGCTGCAATACCGCACCTTTGGCTACGGCCATTCCTTCGGCGTTCTATCCCATTACTACGGTCGTGAGGCGGGCTTGGAGTTGCGCGAAGATATCGACACTGTCCTTGAGCCGGGCATGGTTATTTCAATGGAACCGATGCTGACCATCCCCGAAGGTCAGCCCGGTGCTGGGGGATACCGGGAACATGATATTTTATTCATCAACACAGCGGGATGCGAAGACGTGACCAAATATCCTTATGGTCCGGCTTTCAATACCCTCGGTTAATCCACCGATACCGTTGCACAATAGCAGCCTGTTGCGAAAATACACGCCCCCACGAAGGCGTTATTTTGCCTTACTGTGATGGCATGCTAGTTCCTGACCCAATCATGATTCAGGTGCTGCCATGCCATCTTTAACGAATATCTCCCGCCGGTCGTTCGGTGCCCTTATGCTAGGGGGTGTTGCTGCCTGTGGTCCACGCATGCCTGTGTCGAATCCCGATGAAGATTTGCCGCAGCAGCTTGGGTTCCTGCCCGAATATGGGCCGATCACGGATAATGGGTATAATCTGCCGTCTATCCCGATCTCATTCACTCAAGGTGTGAACCGCCGGATGGAAGGGACATATCTGGGCGAAGGGGCACCGGGCACAATTGATGTCGACCCTTATGCCAAGTTCCTTTATCATATTAAACTTGACGGAACTGCCGTGCGCTATCCGGTTGGCGTGGGCCGCCAAGGGCGTTCGATCCGGGGTGGGGCGACGATCAAGCTTAAGAAAGAATGGCCCGGCTGGACGCCAACAGCGAACATGCTGCGCACCGAACCCGAGGTTTATGAACCCTTCCGCAGCGGTATTCCCGGCGGTGTGGCCAGCCCGTTGGGCGCGCGCGCGCTTTATCTGTACCGGGGCGGGCGGGATACATTCTATCGCATTCATGGAACCAACGCTTTGGAATCCATTGGTAATTCAGGATCTGCAGGCTGTATCCGCATGTTTAATCAGGATATTATCCACCTGCACAATGCGGTGGATGTGCCAACGCCCGTCCTGATCCGGTCGCCAGAGGAATCCCTGCGGATTGATCCCGAATACTATAACCGGGGAATTGAACTGCCGCCAAAGATCCTATCCCGCGAAGATCTGCTGAATGGTGCGCAGGATTGGGACGAATTGGACCGCATGGCGCGCGGTGATGGCCCACCGATGAGTGCGCTGAATGTGCCAAGCGTGCCCGAAGATACGATTGCACCCGTCCGACGCGGTTTTCCTGACCTATAAACAGCCCCTTACGGCCATGATCCTGTCATATGGCGTTTGTAATGAACGTCATAAGCACTTAACTATTGTGCAACAGACAGTACACGAGGGGATTTTCACGATGGCAAGTTTCGATCAGCAGATTGAACAAAGCAAGTCACAGGTGGCCGAAGCCCAAGGCAAAATTGCCGAGCTGACCAGCCGGATTGAATCCGCGCGCCAGAAAATGGCCGAAGGCATGGATATTCAGGTCGACATCGAAAATGCGACCCTTGAGGATGTGCACGCCCATACGGAACTGATGAACGCCAATATCGCTGAACTGATTATGGGGTTGGACGATGTGACCTCTGCGTTTTCCAAAGACTTTGATGAGATGCGTTCAAAAACCACAATGGAAAGCATCGTGGGGTGGTTTTCAGGGGCCAAGTCAGATTCCATGCGGGAAGAGCGGATGCGCGAAGCCTCTGTTGACGACAAATTGCAGGATTTGATTTCCAAGTCTGACGTGATCACCAAGCTGCTTGAAGGCCAGTTGGATGTGCTTAACGAGCAGAAGGAAAAGGTTGAAACCAACCTGACCGGTACGCTGGACGAACGCGAAGCTGTTGTCGGTGAACTTGAAGCGGTCCGCGCGGAAATTTTGGCGATGGACCCCAAGATCATCACCATGGAAGGTAAAATTTCCGTCGAACAGGACGCCGCCGCCCGCACAAAGCTGGAATCCGAACTGGCTGCGCTGAACACCTCATACAATGAGATGATCCAGCAAGAGCAGGTGAAGCTTGCGAAATCCCAAACGCTTGAGCGTTACATCGAGAAAGGCAAAACCTGGATCGACTCGCTGCAAAACCAAGCCGCCACGCAGATGGTGCTGATCAACAAGCTGCAGACAGACACCAAGCAGCGTGTGGTGCTCTATGATGCGCTGACCAAGTCTTTGAAAACCGCCCAGCAGCAGGATGTCGCCCACCGCATCAACGAAATTGGTGTGAAGACGGACCAAGAAGCGCAAACCGCGATGGCGGCGATTGGCTCTGCCACGAACGCGAAAATGGCCGACATGCTGGAAGCCCACGAAGACCACATGGTCTTTGCCCGCGAAGTGCTTGAGCAGAAGGCGAAAGCGGACGAGCGGTTTATTCGGCGGTTTGCCAAGATCGTCGAGAAGCACGATAGCAATCAGTATGGGGATCAGGGGTAGACGCCTGATGTCCAGCGCGCGACACGTCTCGGACCTGATCCGGGACCTCCACCCGATGGCAAGCAGAGGTCCCGGATCAAGTCCGGGACGCGGTGGTGCTTATGGCTGACGTAGACCTCGCTGACGATCACTTCGACCTTGAAGATACCCGCGTCACCCGCAGGTATTTCGGCAAGTTCGAGAAGATCACCGAGTATCTGACCAAAGTCGCCGCCACGATGGAGGCCGAGGGCCGTTTGTCCCGCCGCGATATCGAAGCGCTCGCGGGCTATCTTGTTGGCCTGAACTACACCTTCAAAGCGCTCGCCCATAAGTACCATTTCAGCGGCCGCTTCGCCCATGCGGGCAAGCTGACCTTTGACCGGGTCGAAAGTGGTTTTCCGGTTTACGCTGAAATCCTTGAGATGGCCAATGACGCGCTGCAATCGCGCAAGCATTTGGAAAACCTCCCAAGTCAGGAAGACCTCAAGGACCAAATGGTCCGCGCCATTGTCGGCGAACAGATGATCCCGACGAAGCTGCAATATGCGCTGTCGCAGCGGCTTTATTATGAAGAAATGCTCAAAGGCGAATTGTTCTGGGCCCGCAATGATCCGCAGGCCGTGTGGATCGGGAATGAGGGCGTGCGCCGTCGCTTTCAGATTTCATGGGCAGTTTATGACAGTCAGGTGAACCTGCCGACGATCTATCTGATGGACGTCGAGGATACGGGCCGCATTGGTCTGCCCAAGGACGAACGCCGCTGGCCTGAAGTGCAGGCCCATCTGATGGCGCAGGCCGTGGGTGGCTTGAAGCTTTTGACCATCGCCAAAGGCTTTGATGAAGACTTCGACGACCTGCATCCCACCCGCCTGCGCCGCTTTCACATCGGCCCGATGTATTCCCACGCTTTCACCCGCCAGAAAGGGCCGCTGCGCGAGGTGCTTGAGCAAGCCAAAAGCCCGGTGGGTGAGGATTGGTCACTGGTTTGGACCGAGGAAGAACTGGTTGCTGAACGCACAGAGCGTATCAAATCGGGCTGGTTTGGATCGGTCGAACGGCAGATCTTTGCCCTTGATCCCTTTGCCGGCAAGGGGGCCGAGACGGGTGCGACCCGCATGGAACGGTCGATCATTATGCCCGAACGCCCCTATCAGGCGCTGGCCGAACGCAACCCACCGGGATTCCGTGACGTGCGCAAGTTCGTTGTCAGCCGCCAGGGCCGCGTTTTGAGTTATCGGTAGGGTGGGCAATATGCCCACGTAAACGGAGAAAAGAATGAGCCAGACAAGCGATCAGATGGAACTGCGCGAGGAAGATATTCGCGCCCATTATGCGGCTGCCCTTGATTTGATGGATGGGTTTGATCATGCGCCAAAGATGGCTTTGCGTACCACCCCCGCTGCGCCTGAAAAGTCATCAGGGATTGGCACCCGCCGCGCGTTCCGCTCGACCACGCCCGGCTTGGCCACCCGCCGCACGGCGCGCAAGGAAGGTATCCAACTGACAACACGCATTGAAGCGGTTGAGGGTGGCGATGGCCTTGTGTCGCCATTGCAGGCGAGCGTGCAGCAGGGTCTACGCCGCGCGATTGCCATCGCGATGGCTGTGGCGGATCAATATGCCGCGCGCACCGCTTTGCAGGATCTCAAGCGCGCGAACCTTGAGGGCAGCTTAGCGGATGCCAAGAAGTCGGAGTTTTCCGAGCTTTTGACGGCTGAGGCCCTGATTACCCTTTATGTCTTTGGCTCTGCCACCGCCTTTCTTTTGGCCAATCACGCCATGGAAGAAACCGTCGAGATTGGTGATGTCGAGGAGGTTCTGACCGACAACGGCCAGCTTGCGCTCCACGGTGTCCTTTGGGAATTGGATCAGGACATTGCCCTGCACGCCACATCAGAACCAAAGCTGATCGCCACTGTCCTGGCCTATGCCGAGGCACTGATGGAGAAGGTCGCAGGCCGCGCGTCAACCGCTGCCCGGCTTGAGCCGTTCAATGCCGCCACATGGCGCGTTGAGGCAGATGCGTTTGTCGTCGATGGCTTTAGCCCGGCCCGCAAGGCCAAGGGTTCAAAGCTGACAATGACCTTCAAGAAGCCCAATGAAGTCGTTGGCAACCACATTGCCAAGTACCAGTCCATGAAGCTTGCCAAGATGCTGATGGCCTATGATTTTGAGCGTAAGCTCAATCCGTTTGCCGAACTGGGCGGCTTTATCTTTACCTTCATGGGCGACGGGGCACCGGGCACCGGGAAGACGACGCTGATCCAGATGATGGCGGGCTTGATCAATGATTATTGTCAGGTTGCGGGCTATGCGTTCCGCTACCAGAACCTGTCGACCGACAACATTGATAGCTATCAGGGCAAATCGGGCCAGAACGCCAAGGCGTTCATCAACAACGTCCTTGATCCCGGTGTCATTGGCTTTGGCACGATTGATGATATCGACCAGCTTGCGGGCAAGCGCGGGGATCGGCAGTCAAGCGCTGGGCAGTTGGAAATCACCGCCGTCCTGATGGAAAGCTTTGCCGGGGCCAACACAGTTGTGCGCGGCAATTGCACCTTCGGGATGTTCTCGAACTATCCTGAAAACGTCGATGACGCCTTGCGCCAACGGGCCGGTGCCCGCTTCCTTGTGGATGGGCCGCAGACGCGCGAAGACTATATTGACATCCTGCATCTGCTCATGGGCAAGAACCATGACATCCCGGTCGGCGATCATGAGGTATTCAGCGCGCAAGAAATCAAGAAGGCGGTTGCTGCGTCCTTTGAAGGGCACAGCCGTCCGCACGAGCCGGGCTTGCTGAACGTGTTTGATCGGGTGCATTCGGAAATCGGCGAACTTGATACGATTGCGAAGATGGGCACCTATCTGAAGGGCATTCAAAAGGCAGACAGCCGCTTTACGGGCCGCGCGATCAAGAACATCACCGATGCGGTCAAGGTCCGGGCGATGGACTTTGAACTGCCCGATGAATGGATGGAAGACCCCGAACTGTTCCTGTTCAAGGATTACGACACCAAGAAATCCATGATCAGCGAATTGCGTGTGCCGATCACGGTCGAGATGGTCATTCAGGAAATCAACCGCTACGCCGACAGTGAATTCCGCTATGCCGACAAATCCGATGAGGTCGCGATTGCAAATATGGTCCGCGACTTCGGGCGGCAGGAAGAAGCGAAGAAGCGGTATTTGGAGAGCAAGCAGTCGTGATCTTGATCGTCTCTCTGCTTTTCGTCGTCTTTATCCTGCTATCCGTGGGCCTCAGCTTCTATTTTGCGCTGCGCATGGGGCAAGCCGCGCGCCAATCCAGCCGAAGCTTTTGGCTGTTTTACTTTCGCGGCGCAGCAATGATCTTTGCCGTGATATGTGTGGCATGGGCGGGCTGGTACGGTCTCTTGTTGCTTGATGGCGGCGTCTGGGAGTCAGCCGGAAGCTTCATCTTGTCCTGTCTGGTAGCGACAATCTATACGGCGATCATTTGGCTGCCGATTTACAGTTACTGCTTTCGGGATACGCGCAATTCCCCGCAGACGGCAAAACCGCTGTGAGCGATCTTTTCGCAGATGGGGTCATCCTGCCGATGATCCTGTTGCTTGTCTTGGGCTGGTTTGTGCCGCAAGGGCTGGCGAAGATCATGCCAGAAGGGGTGGCGGCACTGTTCATTTTGGCGGGTGTTGCCTTTTGCATTCTGTTCGCTTTGTCGGCGGCTATATTCGCCTGGCTTTATGCATCGCGCGGCGCGCCGTTGGATGCGTTTTCGACGGTACGGGCCGTCGCGCATTTTGGCCGACTTGGACTGCTCTCGGGGCTGTTCTGGTTGCCGGTGATGATCCTGTCGGTGGCCTCACTGCCGCGCAAATGGGTAAAGGAGACGTGGTAGCATGCACCTTTTGATCGAAAAGGGCCTGATGTTTGGCAATCTGATACGGGTGGACAGCCCGATCCTGATTGATCGCTACAACCGTGCGCTGGACTCGCTGATTGGCAAGACGACCAAGCTGGATGCGTTTCATATTGATATTTCGGGTTTTTCCCCAGAAATCGGGGATGAGCTGGGGGATGATTTATATCTCAACCACAATGGCGTGAACCGGCAGTTCATCATGCTGACCACGGATCAGCAGACGGCCCCCTTATTGAATGCGAAGTTTTCAACCAGCCGGGGCATTCTGCGCCAGTTCATGCGCGAAAATCAGGCGCAATTGTTTGCTTTGACCGCACAGGATGCGGTGGCGGGGGACTTGGTGAATTCGGTCTATGATGCAGGCACTGCGGCGCGCCTGTTCGATCTGCGCAAAATCACGATTGAAGCTGATACTACCAGTGGTACCGTGCGCACGGCCAAAAAGCTGGGGCGTATGATTGATGAATTCAAAGCCCGCGACGATGCGTGGTTTGATGATGTGCTGATCGCGAAAATGATTGGGCTGGCCAAGGAAACCGGGGATGTGACGCGCAATCCGGTGACCTTGAACGAGATGTCGTTTGATCAGACCAATTTTTGGACCGCGCATTTCGGCGGTCTTTATGTGTTCCGGGGCGTTGAACATCCGGCGGCGATTGCGGCCAGGGACCGGGATGCTTTGGGTGATTTGCCGATCAAATACGCGATGGATTTCCGTGACCGCGCGGCGATTGCGAAGTTTCTGGAACTCAATGATCTGGTTGAACCCGTCGCAAAGGCGCGGGGAATTGATGCAGGCGCGATCCTGCATCAGAAGATGGATTTTGTCGTGGCCGAGGTCGCGGCGACGATGGGCGAAGATCTGTCAGGGGCAACCCGTCGTGATCTGCGCCGCCTTGGGCGTCAATATGCAAAGCTTTTGCCTGCTGAATGGCAGGGCTTGGCGGCATTGGCGCGCTGGGCCGAAGAAGATGGCCCTTGGCCGCGCATCACGTCGGATCACCCGGCCTATTTCTATACGTTGCGGGCCAAGCCCCATGTGGATGCGGATTTGGTGAATATGTTGCTCTCTGAATTATCCCCTTTGGATATTCGCCAGCTGTTCATCTGCCATAAAGAAGCGTTCTACCGGGCCTATGCGACATGGCCCGAAAGCAAGCAGGTCTATGTGGCCGATTTTCTGGATCGCGAGTATCAGGTGGACAAGGCGGGGACCCGCGCGGCCCTGTTTGGGCATGAAGACCCAATGGAAGAACCACAGGTGCAACATCCTGCCCCTGTTACACCCCGGCCTGATCTGGTAGAACGTGTCGGCCCGTGGGGCGCGGTGAGGAGGCGTTAAGGTGGTTTTTGTACGATTTCTGTTGTTCGGCTTTATCGGCTTGTCGATCATCTATGTGTCTTTGTGGTTTTATTCCCGCTCTGTGCGGCGCGAAAAGCTTGAAGATGAATGGGATGAAACCAAGCCCGAAGGGATGACGCGCGAGACATTTGTCGAAGAAGGTATGACCGCCTATCATGCCAGCCTGCGCCCGAAACTTTTGCTGCTGGTCTATGTGGTGCCCACGATCGTGATCGGTGCTGTAATTTTCATTTCTAACGCGAACTGAGGTCTTTCATGCGTCGTATCAAGATGGTTCTTCGGCTTCTGATCGTTTCGATCCTTGCCTTGATTTTGCATTATGCCCTGCCACAACATGACGTTGTTCAGGTTGTGGGCGTCAGCGAACCACGGCAGGACTTTGGTCCCGTCAACCGCTGGTTCTTTGCGCAGGCCGATAGTGGTAGCGCGACTTTTGCCAATCGTGATGTGAAGCTGATCCGAACCGAAAAGAAAGAGACGTTTCTGCTTGGTTTTATCCCCCGCGACAGCACTGAAATCATGGTCTATCGGAATGAAGATACAGGGCTGATCTGGCCTCCGTATTTCAAATTTGACAGTGAAAACCTTCAGACTGCCGCCTTATCATCGACCAATAACGGCGAATGGGCGGTGATCACGCATTATGGCTGGCGCATTCCGTTCTTTTCGATTTTCCCAAATGCGGTGTCCATTCGCACGGTTGAAGGCCCCGATGTAACAATCATCCCATGGTTCAACATTGGCTTCTTTATCTTCGCAGCCTTTTGTTTTGGCATGGTGCGCGCCATGTGGCGGCAGTTTCGCGAACGATCAGTTGATCCGCTGCTTGATAGTGCCGGTGATCACTTGGATGTGGCGCAGGCTGAAATTGCAGAACGCCGGTCGGGTGTGCGCAATTGGTTGAACTCGTGGCGTGCGAAAGACAAGCGTCGGTGATTTTGTTTTGGGTGTGCGGGCCCCCCCCCCCCCCCCCCCCCCGGGGGGGGGCCCCCCCCCCGCGGGGGCCGCCCCCGAGGGCCCCCCAACGGGGACCCCGCGA
>CAYPVL010000001.1:0-41018 GCA_964414165.1 uncultured Cognatiyoonia sp. | reverse complement strand
TCGGTGATTTTGTTTGGGGGGGGCGGGCCCCGCCCGCCCACCCCCTGCGGGGCTCGGCCGCCGCCAGTGGTCCTCGGACCAGTGGCGCACCACTGGCTTGCCCCGGGATATTTCGAAACCAAAGAGATATGGCGTTACGCGCCGTAGGGGACCCAGACGTTTTTGATTTCTGTGGCTTGGGCAAGCATGTCTTGGGATGTGGGCGCGATCTCCATGCCGTTGTTCACCCATGTGCGTTTGAGATTGCTTGCGGCCCCTTCTTCAAGGGTTCCTGAGATATCTGCGCCAGAGAATGACCAGATCGCGTCGATATCTGCATGACTGGCGGTATGCGGCGCGAGGTCTGCGTGGCTGCCGGTGAGGATATTCACCACACCGCCGGGCACGTCGGACGTTTCCAGCAATTGATAGAGTTCGGCGACCATCAGCGGGAAAGGTTCAGAGGCAACCAATGTCACCCGGTTCCCCATCGTGATTGTTGCGGCCATAGGTGAGATCAGGCCAAGCAACGACCAGCCGTCATCGCAAAACACCGCCATATTCCCGATGGGTTCTTTCATTGCCATCGCGACCCCGCGCATCGGGACATTATGCACCTGCCCATCATATTTGTCTGCCCAGGCCGCAAATGTGAAAAGCGTGTTGATGCAATGGGCGACCTCGTCCTTGCCCGCTTTGCCGGTCAGCGCCTTGATCCGGTCGGCCAATTCATCGCTGCGCGCCGAGAGGTTCTCGGCGATGTAGTACAAGATTTGTGCGCGCAGGTGCCCCGTTGTTTTCGACCAGCTTTTGGCTGCATTCATCGCTTCGACCGCGTTGCGCAAATCCTTGCGGTTGGCAAGGCTGACTTGGCCAAGCAAGTCGCCTTTGGGCCCATAGACGGGCTGGCTGTAGCCTCCATCCGGACGCGCTTGCTTGCCGCCGATGTAAAGTTTTGCGGTCCGATCCAGCGGGTCGGCGGGGGTGTCTTTGCCAGTGAACGGCGCGATGCGCTTAAGCTTGGTCGGTTTGGCTTTGGGTTTGGTATAGGCTGCAAGCCCCTCCCATCCGCCTTCGCGCCCAAAGCCGCTTTCGCGCACGCCACCAAAGCCTGCGGCGGCGTCCATCATGTTTGTGCCGTTCACCCAGACGATGCCAGCGATAAGTTGTGGCGCGATATCAAGCGCGACGTTGATATTTTCCGACCAGACGCTGGCCGCAAGCCCGTAACGCGTATTGTTCGCGATCTCGACGGCCTCGACAGGTGTGCGGAAGGTTGTTGCGGCAAGAACGGGACCGAAGATTTCCTCCTGCATCAACGTGCTTGCGGGCGAAAGCCCTGTGATCAATGTCGGCGGGTAGAAGCAGCCTGTGGGCGCTGTGGTCTGGAAGGTTTCGCCTTCGCTGTTGTTGCTGACAATCTTGGCGATCATGTCCCGCTGGGTAGGGTCGACGATGGCACCCACGTCGATGGCTTTGTCCAGCGGGTCGCCCACGCGCAATGTTTTCATCCGTGCGCGCAGTTTGGCATAGAAGCGATCTGCGATCCCTTCCTGCACCAACAGCCGCGATCCCGCACAGCAGACCTGTCCTTGATTGAACCAGATCGCATCGACCAAGCCTTCGACGGCGGAATCGATATCGGCGTCCTCGAACACGATGTAGGGGGATTTTCCGCCCAGTTCCAAGGTCAGCGCTTTGCCCGTGCCTGCGGTGCTTTGCCGGATTTTGCGGCCCACCTCGGTCGAGCCTGTGAAGGCGATCTTGTCAACGGCGGCATTGACCAAAGCCGCGCCCGTTTCGCCATCACCGGTGACGATGTTGACGACGCCGGGGGGCACGCCTGCCGCCGCGCAAATCTCGCAGAAGATCATGGCTGACAGTGATGTGAATTCGGCGGGTTTCAGGACCACCGTGTTCCCCATGGCCAAGGCAGGCGCAATCTTCCAGGCAAGCATCAGCAGCGGGAAGTTCCACGGGATGATTTGGCCGCAGACACCAATCGCTTCGCGGTCGGGCAATTCGCTGTCCATGAGCTGCGCCATGCCCGCGTGATAGTAGAAATGCCGGATCGCCAGCGGCACATCGATATCACGGCTTTCCCGAACGGGTTTGCCGTTGTCGAGTGTTTCCATCACCGCCAAAAGCCGTGCATGTTTCTGCATCTGCCGCGCGATGGCATAAAGAACCCGCGCGCGTTTGTGGCTGTCTTTGGCCCATGCGGCTTGGGCTTTGCGGGCGGCTTTGACGGCTGTTGCAACCTCTTCCGCTGTACCTTTTGTGACCCCGGCAAGACGTTCGCCGGTGGCCGGGTTGTTCGAGGCGAAATCATCGCGCAGCGGGCCCCATTTGCCACCGATGTAATGCCCTGCAATGCCGCCACGGTCTGCAAGCCATGCCAGCGCCTCGGTACTGGATTCAGGGGCGGGGCCGTAGTCCATCGTGTCGAAAATGTCTTTGATGGTCATCGGATCGCCCCTTTTGGCATCGGCACGCCCAAGGCGGCTTCAAGGTCTTCTGTGTTATGCGTTTCGCTGACCGTAATCCCCAGCAATAGCGTGCGGGTGATACGGGCGCTGTACATGTCTTTCAGGTCGGATTGCGCTTGGGCGTGGGCCATCGCGTCGGGCAGAAAACTATCGAGTTCGGCTTGCAGATTCACCTGATCGCTTTGTTTCCAATGGTCGCGCCATGCCGTAACAGTCCACGCCTCAAGCGCGGCAAGGGCGTTGTCGATATCGCGGCGGCGGGTGAATCCAAAGCGTGACAGCATGGGACCTATCCCACCGGATGCCGGTAAGCCGCAGAATAAGCCCCCGACACATGATGATCCAACTGCCGTTCGATATCGCCCAGCAGGGACGAGGCCCCAAAGCGGAACAGATCGGGCTGCAGCCAGCGGTTCCCCAGTTCGTCCTTGATCATTGCCAGATAAACCAATGCGTCCTTCGCCTTGGAGATGCCGCCCGCAGGCTTGTAGCCGATCCGCACCCCGGTCCGTTCGTGATAGTCCCGGATCGCCCGGATCATCGTCAGCGTCACAGGCAGGGTTGCGTTCACCGGTTCTTTCCCGGTCGAGGTTTTGATGAAATCCGCCCCCGCCATCATGCACACAAGCGAAGCTTTGGCGACATTGCGCAGCGTGCCAAGTTCGCCGGTGGCAAGGATCGCTTTGACATGGGCATCACCGCAGGCTTCGCGCATTTCGGCCATCTCATCGTAAAGCGCCTGCCAGTTCCCGGTCAGCACGTGGCGGCGGGAAATCACAATATCGATCTCGGCGGCACCGGCGGCGACCGAGTCCCGGATTTCCTGAATGCGCAGGTGAAACGGCGATAGTCCGGCGGGGAAGCCCGTGGATACCGCCGCAACAGGGATACCCGAGCCTTCCAAGGCCTCCACGGCGGTTGCGATCATGTCGTGATAAACGCAGACCGCCCCGGTCGTCAGGCCTTCCATCCCCAGCTTTTGCAGGATCGTCGGTGATACAGGCTGGCGCGCCTTTGCGCAAAGGCGTTGGACGCGGGCCGCGGTGTCGTCGCCCGATAACGTGGTCAGGTCGATGCAGGCGATGGCCTTGCAAAGCCAAGCGGCCTGAAAATCCTTTTTGACCGACCGCCGCCCCGGCAATGTCGCTGCGCGCCGTTCAATTGCGGACCGGTTGGCTTGCGCCGATGTGACCCAATCCAGATCAAGCGGGATGCCTGCGTTGCGCGGTGCGTGGACCTGCGGAAGCTGGGCTGTATCGGTCAGCATTGTGGTTGTTTCAGCGTGCAAAGCAGCCTCCCGTTGGTCACAGGTCAGCGTGACATTTTGCACTTGTCTTGGCAAGGTTTGACCAAGTGGTCAAATGCTTTGAAGGGGGTTAATCGTCACGTCCGGGTTCATCCGGGTTGCTTGAGAACAGCGCGATTTTATTGCCCTGCGGATCACACATATAGCAAACATAGAAGCGGGGCCCATAGTTGGGCCGAAAGCCGGGCTGGCCCGCATCCGTTCCACCCGCCGCAAGGCCGGCGGCGTGCAAGCGGCGTACTTGCGCTTGGGTCTTTGCTTCAAAGGCGACCATGGTGCCGTTTCCAGCGCTGGCCGGTTTCCCATTAAAGGTAGGTTTGACGTAGAAATCGGCATAGATCGGCGTCTGGCCGTCAGGGACGGGTAGCGCATAGCTCAGACCTTCGGCCCCTTCTGTCAGGCCGTACCCAAGCGTGGGAAGGAAGGCATTGTAGAACGCCTTTGCGCGCGCCATGTCATCTGCCCCAACGGTCACATAAGCGATCATGCGCTAAGCGGGCTGCACGACATTGCGCTGATAGCGCTGTCGATATTGCAGCGGCGTCATGCCGTGGTGGACGCGGAACAGTTTGTGGAAATGCGCCATATTCGGAATACCGCAATCTGCGGCGATCTGACTGACGGGTTCATTATCCGTGGTCAGGGCGCGGGCGGCATGATCCATACGGACCTGATTGATGTATTCAGACGGGCTTTGCCCTGTCACTTTGCGCATCGTGCGGCTGACATGCGCATGCGCACGCCCGGTTTGGGCGACAAGGCCAGCGGCCCCTTCCTGAAAGACCGGCGCGGTTTTGGCCGCCGCCAAAGCGCGGGCGAGCCAGTCGGGCGCATCTTGTGGCGCAGGGTTGGCCTGCAGGTCGGACAGAACGGGTAAAAGAAACGCCTCGGCCGCGAGGCTGTTTAATGGGCTTGCCTCAAGCATCAGGGCGGCGTGGTTCAACGCAGAAAGCTGACGGATATCGCGGTGGAGCCGCGCAGGCGCATTGCCGCCGGGCCAAATGCCGGGGTGGCGCGCATTCAGGCCGTTCACAACATCAGGGTGGATCGAAATCGACACGATCATCGCGTGATCGCCTTTGCCTTGGATCGCGTGGGTTTGGCCGGGGGACAAAAGAATCATGTCTCCTTCGTCCAAACGCTCCATCCCGGTTGGAACATGGTGGCGCACGGTGCCGTTCTGAACCCAGAACACTTCGAAATAGTCATGACTGTGCAAGGCCTTAGGGCGCGCCGTCGTTAGGGTTGCGCGGGCCAGATGGATCATCGCGCCGGGGCGCAGGATATCTTTGTGGCGAAGGATCTGTGTCATACCTCCTATCTTATCACACTATGCAGGTGCAGAAAGTCATAGCGGGTATGCAGAATTTGCCTAAGGTTAACGGTAGGACACGCAGACCCCAAGCGCGACCAGCGCAATGGCCAGAATACGCGTTGGGCTGATGCTGCGCACCTCAAGCCCCATGATGCCGCCGCTGTCGATGACCATGGCGGCAATCAACTGTCCCAGCACCATCGCCGACATCATTGTCACGACCCCAAGGCGCGGCACGGACCAGATCGCCGCAAGCACCCAGATCGCCCCCAGCAGCCCGCCTATCAACGCCCACCACGGAACGGCCTGAAGGCTGGCAATTCCGGGCGCGCTGCCGCGCATCATCGCAATCGTACCAAGTAAGATGAACCCGACCCCAAAGGAAATGGCGGCTGCCCAGACCGGATCGCCGAGAGAGCGCGCAAGTGCGGCGTTGGCACAAGCATCGCGCCAATCGCGACAACGCTTAGGGTCACTGAAATCAGGACGATGTTCATCGATCTATTCCTTGCGTGTAAAATCTTCAGTGTGAAATGCAGCCAGTTTTCAAACTGCCCAAAATTTCAGCAATGCAGGTATTCCTGACCTGCGTGACAAGTCGCGCCGCACAGGCTAGAGCGGTGGTGTTGACGTCAAATCGAAGGGTTGGCACATGACTTTTGATCGCTCTATCAAGATCGCTCCATCCATTCTGGCCGCTGATTTTGCGAACTTCGGTGCCGAGATTGCGGCTGTCGAGGGCCAAGGTGCGGACTGGATTCATGTGGACGTCATGGACGGCCATTTTGTCCCCGCCATCACCTTTGGTGCGCAGACCTGCGCTGCGATCCGCCCCCACATCAAAACCGTGATGGACGTGCATTTGATGATCTCACCGGTGGATGCCTACCTGCAAGGCTTTGCTGACGCTGGCGCTGACATCATCACCGCCCACGTCGAAGCTGGCCCGCATATTCACCGCACGCTTCAGAACATCCGCGCTTTGGGCTGTAAGGCCGGTGTCGCGTTGAACCCCGGCACCCCGGCAGAGGCCGTGAAAGACCTGCTGGATATGGTCGATCTTGTTTGTGTGATGACCGTTAACCCTGGGTTCGGAGGGCAAAAGTTTATCGACATGACGGCCAAGGTGCGCACGCTTCGCGAGATGATCGGGGATCGGCCGATCCACATTGAAATCGATGGCGGTGTTGATCCAAGCACCGCCCCCTTGGTGGCGACTGCGGGGGCTGATGTGCTTGTCGCGGGGTCTGCTGTGTTTCGTGGTGGATCGGTTGCTGATCCGGCACCTTACGGGGCAAATATGAAGGCGATCCGCGCCGCAATCGGCTAAGTATCCGCAAAAACTGCACGATTGCGCAGAAGTGACTGCACGTCACCACACTACCCCTGTGATCAAAAGACAGATCAAGGGACAGATGAATGACGGATATCGGGATTGAGACGGCGCTGCCGCGCTTGCGCTATGCGCCTTTTGCAGCGCTTTTGGGGTTGGTTATTGCAGGCGATCAATTGCTTTGGGCGGTCTTGCCGGGGATCAGCCTGCCCTTGTTCCTGATCCTTGTTGCAAGTGCGGCCCATGCACTGAGTTTTCGGCTTGTGTCATTACGCTCTGCACTGATTGCGTGGGCCTTTCTGATTGTCGCGCTGCTTCCATCGGTTGACGTGGTGCAGCCGCTGTCGATTGCCTTCGCGCTTGCCGGGATGTTGGGCTTTGTCGGGATCATGATTGGGGATGCGGGTCGTGCGGCTGTGTTCGCGGCTTTGCGCGTTCCGTTCTATGGCGCGATCAGTGTGAAGGACGATAGCGTCGCCTTCGCCACCCAACCCCGCAGCACGCACGTCGGTCGTTTGGGCGCATCCCTGCGCGACTGGATCGTGCCGGGGGGCTTGGGCCTTTTATTCGCGTCGCTTTTGCTCGTTGCGAACCCGGTGCTTGAGGGGGTCTTGATTGACCTTGTGAATTTTGATCAGGATATTCTGCCGTCATTCGCCCAAGTGCTATTCTGGGCGCTGCTTGCGCTGATGATCTGGCCTTTCTTGTGCCTTACAGGCTTGCGCGATGTGTTGCGCCGCCCCGTCCCTGAAGCCGCTGCATTGGGGCAGGTTTGGTATCTCTCATCCCGCTCTGTCACCCGCGCGCTGATCCTGTTCAACCTCATGTTTGCCGCCCAAACCGCCACGGATCTTGCGATCCTGTGGGGCGGGGCGGCATTGCCGGATGGGATGACTTATGCGAATTACGCCCATCGTGGGGCTTATCCGTTGTTGTTTGCGGCCTTGCTTGCAGGGGGCTTTGCCCTGCTGACCCAACCTTTCCTTGTCGGGCGGCCCGTTTTGCGGATGCTTCTATTAATCTGGGTGGCGCAAACAGCGCTGCTGGTGGCGTCATCCATGCTGCGGCTTGATCTCTATATCGAGGCCTACAGCCTGACACGCCTACGCTTTGCGGCCTTTGTCTGGATGGGTGTGATTGGTGGCGGTCTGGTTCTCATGCTTTGGCAAATCCTGCGGGGGTTCGGTCCCGGTTGGCTGATGATGCGGGCGACGGAACTGGGGGTAATCGCGCTTTATGTCTGTAGTTTGATCAACGTGGACGGGCTGGTCGCGCGGCACAATCTGCGGGACGTTCCACTGACGGATTATCAGCGCGAGATGGACAATTACTATGTTTGCAGGCTTGGCGAAGGGGCGGTCGTCGCGATTGCTAGGCACGATGCTGAAAACAAGGAACCGCTTTGTATCGGGAGCTACGGCAATCCTAATATCACTACCCCGTTCGATTGGCGCGAATGGGGCTACCGTAATGCGCGGCTGCGCTCTAAATTGACCCAAATCGAAGGAGCCTCCTGATGACCCAGATACTTGTCGCCGATGATGACGCACAAATCCGCGACGTGCTGCGCATCGCGCTGGGGCAGGCGGGGTTTGAGGTCGCAGAGGTCGCCGATGGGCGCGCCTGCCTTGCGGCATGTGCCAAGACCATGCCCGATCTGATCGTCCTTGATATCGGGATGCCTGAAATGGACGGGCTTGAGGTCTGCCGGCAACTGCGCCGCGACAGCAACGTCCCGATCCTGTTCCTGACCGCCCAAGGGGATGAGATTGATCGGGTCGTCGGGCTGGAACTTGGGGCAGATGACTATGTCGCCAAGCCCTTTTCGCCGCGCGAAGTCGTGGCGCGCATCCGCGCGATCCTGAAACGGGGCGAACCTGTTGTGCCTGATACGGCGATCAAACGCGGGGTCCTGTCCATTGATCCTGATCAGCATAAATGTGCCATCAACGGGGATGCCGTCACCTTAACTGCCCGCGAGATGGAGCTGCTGTCCACGCTGATGAAACGCCCAGAACACGTGATGCCCCGCCCGCAACTGGTGGATACGGTTTATGGCACAAACATCCATGTCAGCGATCGGACATTGGACAGCCATCTGCGCAATTTGCGCGCCAAACTGTCCGAGGCGGGTTGCGATGATGCCATAGAAACGGTCCACGGTGTTGGCGTGCGGATGGGGCCATGCAGCGGCGCGTAACGCGCAAATGGCGCCCGCCCTTGGCACTGGTGCTGGGCGGAACGCTGGCGGCCATCCTTGGCGTGCCCCTGGTCGCCATCGTCTATTTCCGTGTGGCCGGTGGCATCTTGGGATGGTGGGAAACCAGCCTTTTGCTGTTTTGGCTGGCAGTGATCGCCATCGCGATCCTTGGCTTTTTGCTTTGGCGTTTGGTGTTGCGCCCGGTTTGGGCGTTGACGGCCTATGCGCAGGCGGTGACGGTTGCACAAGTCAAAGACGCGCCCGTTCATTTCGGGACGCCAGAGTTTTCCGCACTGGGCGAAGCCGTCCTGAACATGAGCGCGACATTGCAAGGACGCGAGGCTGTCGTGCGCACCTATGCTGACCACGTCACCCATGAATTAAAGTCACCTTTGACGGTGATCCGTGGTGCCGCCGAATTGCTGGGCGACCCTGATCTGCCGCAGGCAGAGCGCGACAAGCTTTTGCAGGGTGTTGATCAAGCAACCGCGCGTATGACCGCGCTTTTGGATGTGCAGCGGGCCTTTGCGCGGGCGCAGGAACCCTTGCCCTCTGGAACCTGTGTCGTGTCCGAGATCGCCGCCGGTTTGCCTGCCACAGTTGTTTCCGACGGGACGGTGCCTTTGCACCCCGAAGTGGCCCGCCTTGTGCTTGAGCATTTGGTCAGTAACGCCCGCGAACATGGCGCGCAGGATGTGCTTTTGTCCTTTGATGACGGGGTTTTGCGCGTGGCTGATGATGGACCGGGTGTTTCTGATGGCAACCGTGATCGGATTTTTGACCCCTTCTTTACCACCCGCCGGGATGCTGGTGGTACAGGCATGGGCCTTGCCATTGTGCGCCGCATGTTAGAGGCCCAAGGCGCGCAGATTGATCTTCTGCCCGGTGCGGGTGCGGTGTTTGAGCTGCGCTTTTAAGGGGCGTTGGACCAAGACCCAGCCGGGGGCCTCCGGCGGGGATATTTGAAAACCAAAGAGATGTTTGTGCGTCTCTTTTTACTGAGGGGTTTTCTGCATTGGGCCTGATAGGCTATGGGGTGCAGGGGCGTTTGAAACTTAAGGAAGCGTAATGCGTGTATTGGTAACAGGTGGTGCGGGCTACATCGGCAGCCACACTTTGTTGGAATTGATGGCCAGCGATCACGAGGTTTGTGTACTGGACAATTATGTGAACTCCTCGCCTGTGGTTCTGGACCGCGTGCGCAGCCTGTCCAACGGGCAGGTTTCGGCCGTTGAGGGCGACATTCGCGATGAGGTGGCGGTGGCCGATGTTATGGCTGATTTCAAACCCGAAGCGGTGATCCACTTTGCTGGGTTGAAGGCTGTGGGCGACAGTATGAAGCGCCCGCTTGAATACTACGATGTGAACCTGCGCGGCACGATGGGTTTGCTGCGCGCGATGGATGGGGTGGCGTGCAAACGCATCATCTTTTCCTCTTCTGCGACGGTTTATGGTGACCCGGTCTATCTGCCTTATGACGAGGCCCACCCCCTCAACCCGACCAATGTCTATGGCCGCTCAAAACTACTGTCCGAGCAGGTGATCTCGGATTGGGCAAACTTAACAGGTGGGACCGGCGTGTTGCTGCGCTATTTTAATCCCGTCGGTGCCCATCCATCGGCCCGGCTTGGGGAAGACCCTGAAGGTGTGCCAGACAACCTGATGCCCTATGTCGCCCAAGTCGCCGTCGGTAAACGCGATAAGCTGTCGGTGTTCGGCGATGACTACGACACGCCCGATGGCACAGGTCTGCGTGATTATATCCACGTGGTCGATCTGGCCCGCGCACATGTCGCCGCCCTTGGCTATGCGGCGACGGCCAAAGGGGCCCGTCCGTTCAATATTGGCACAGGTCAAAGCTATAGCGTGCTTGAGATGGTGGCGGCTTTTGCCGCGGCATCGGGCCGCGAAATTCCGTATGAGGTCGCGCCGCGCCGGGAAGGTGACATCGCCGCGATGCAGGCTGACCCGGCCCGTGCCACGGCCGAGCTTGGCTGGAAAGCCGCTTTCACCCTCGCTGATATGGCGCAATCGACGTGGGATTGGCAGCGGGCCAACCCATCGGGGTATCGCAGCGCTGACTGAGGTTGCGGAGCCGTCGCCATTGTCACTCGGACCAATGGCGCGACAATGGCGACCGGGGATATTTCAAAACCAAAGAGATGTTTTGAGTCGCGAAAGTGGCTGGTTTTGTCGCGATAGGGGCAGAGCTTTCGGGGGCTTTGTCTGACCCTTTCAGTGTATGCTGAGAGGTGTCGCAATGCCCCATGACCTGTCATCCGTTCTGAACCCGGTGGCCACGGCCAACGGCCTGCCGAATGCGCATTACGTAGATCAGGCGGTCTTTGATGAGGAAAAGCGCGCTGTGCTTTTTGCTAATTGGGCAGGCATTGGATTTGGCAAAGATGTGCCCAACCCGGGCGATGTGAAGCCTGTCGAATTCCTTGGTATGCCGCTATTGATCGTCCGCGACCATGATGGGGCACTGGGCGTCTTTCAAAACACCTGCCGCCATCGCGGGATGATCCTTGTGGATGCGCCGCGCAATGTGCGGGGCACGCTTCGCTGTCCCTATCACAGTTGGTGCTATGGGTTGAACGGGGCGCTGCGCGCAACGCCCCATGTTGGTGGACCGGGACAGAACAAGCATGACGATATCAAGTTGGATGAATTGGGGCTGATCCCGATTGCAAGCCATGTCTGGCTGGACGTGATCTATGTGAACATCGACGGGACGGCCGCGCCCTTTGACGTGGTGCACGCCGATCTATTGGCGCGCTGGGCTGAATTTGACCAACCTTTGCATCATGGGGGTGCATCGTCTTCGTTCACACTTGAGGTCAAAACGAACTGGAAGCTCGCGGTCGAGAATTATTGCGAAAGCTATCACCTGCCATGGGTCCACCCGGAACTGAACGTCTATTCCCGTCTGGAAGATCACTATCATATTGATGAGATCGGGAAATATTCGGGGCAGGGCACTTTGGTCTACCAACAGATCAAAGGGGAGGCGGGCGAGGTGTTCCCAGACTTCGCCAACCTTTCGGACAAATGGGACAAGGGCGGCGAATACGTCGCCGTTTACCCAAACGTCCTTTTGGGTGTGCAGCGCGACCACACCTTCGCCATCGTGCTTGAGCCGCGCGGCGTGGGCGAAACCCACGAGCACGTTGAAATCTACTATGCGCAACCCCCTGAAGACACACCCGACCTTGCGGCCTTGCGTGACAAGAACGGGACGCAGTGGAAAACGGTTTTCACCGAGGACGTCTTCGTCGTGGAAGGCATGCAAAAGGGCCGGCACGGGATCAAATTCGACGGAGGCCGCTTTTCCCCTGCCATGGACGGCCCCACCCACACGTTCCATCACTGGGTGGCCAGTCAGATGGTGGCGGACGGGTCGTGAGTTTGGACAGCGCCGTGCAAGAGGCCCACATGCGTGGCGATGGGGCAGCACTTGCCGCGCTTTATGCGCAGGCGGCAGACCGCGCGGACGATGTAGATGCGGCCTGTTTCTACCTTACCCACGCCTTCGTTTTCGCACTGGAAGAAGGCCTGCCCGAAGCTGCCGACCTGAACGCCCGCCTTGTCGCCCATGGCCGGGCGCATCCCATCGACTTTGATAAGGACCGCCCCCATGCGCCATAAAGCCAAAGCCGTCGTCATCGGGGGCGGCGTGATCGGCTGTTCGATCCTCTATCACCTTGCGAAATTGGGCTGGTCTGATGTTGTGCTGCTTGAACGGGATGAGCTGACATCGGGGTCAACGTGGCACGCGGCGGCCAATATCCATGGGCTACATGACAGCACCAACATCAGCCGCATCCAGCACTATACGATGAACCTCTATAAGGAACTGGAGGCCGAGACGGGCCAATCCTGCGGCGTGTTCCAGCCCGGATCGCTGTACTTGGCGCAGACCGACGCGCGCGTTCACCAACTGCGCCTGCAAGCGGCCAAGGCCAAGCTTTACGGGATGAATTTCTATGAAATCTCGATTGAAAAGGCCCAAGACCTGAACCCGCTTGTCGATTTCACCGGCATCAAATGCGTCATGTATGAACCCGATGGCGGCAACGTCGACCCGTCTGGTGTGACCAACGCCTATGCCGTCGGTGCCCGACAACGCGGGGCCGAGATCATGCGCTTCACGCCTGTGACCGGGACGGTTGCGCAACCCGATGGCACATGGATCGTGCAGACCCCGAAAGGTGATATTCACGCTGATTGGGTGATCAACGCCGCCGGACTTTGGGGGCGCGAAGTTGCGGCTTTGGCAGGCGTGACCCTGCCTTTGCAACCGACCGAACACCAGTATTTCGTCACGGAAGCCATGCCCGAGGTTGAAGCCATGGACCGGCGTCTGCCGTCTGTATCGGACCGTGACGGCGAATATTACTTGCGCCAAGAAGGGCAGGGCCTGTTGGTCGGGGCTTACGAAAAAGACGTCCGGTTCTGGGCGGAAGAGGGCACGCCGCTTGATTTTGCCCATGATCTGTTTCCCGACGATCTGGAGCGGATCGAAGAAAACATGATGAACGCAATCGAACGGGTGCCCGCCGTCGGCACCGCCGGGATCAAGCGCACAATCAACGGACCGATGATCTGGTCACCGGATAGCAATGTGCTGTTCGGCCCGGTGCCGGAACTTGATAACTACTTTTGTTGCAACGGCATTATCCCCGGCTTCTCGCAATCCGGCGGCATGGGCCTCGCCGCGGCGCAATGGATCATCGAAGGTGAAAGCCACTACGACATGTTCGCATGGGATATGGCGCGGTTCGATGACTGGGCCGACAAAGCGTTCACAAAAGCACGGGTGGAAGACAGCTACGCGCACCGCTTTGCGATCCATTTCCCGAACGAAGAACGCAGCGCCGGACGCCCCGCACGCACGCGACCAATCTATGAGGCGCAGGCCGCGATGGGCGCGGTATTCGGGCTGAATGGCGGGTGGGAACACCCGCTTTGGTATGCGGACGCACCCGGCACCAAAGATACCAACGGCTTTACCCGGCAGAACTGGTGGGGGCCTGTCGGTGATGAATGCCGGATGCTGCGGATGCGGGCCGGGATCATCGATATCTCAAACTTCGCCAAATACCGCTGCGCCGGGCCGGGGGCGGCGGAGTGGCTGAACGCGATCTTTGCAAACACGATGCCGAAAGAGGTCGGACGGTCCTGCCTCACGCCACTCATCGGCGTGCGCGGCGGGATTGCGGGGGATTTCACGGTCACGAAGGTTGCGGAGGATGCGTTCTGGATCATCGGCTCTGGAGTGGCGGAACGCTATCACAAACGGTTCTTCAAACAGGTGCCACTTCCCGAAGGTACAACTTTCGAAAGCCAAACGGCGGCCATTTGCGGCTTCAACGTCGCGGGGCCCAAATCGCGGGAGCTGTTGCAGCGGTTAACGAATACATCGCTGGCCACTGACGACTTTCCCTTCATGCGCAGCAAAATGATCGACCTTGCTGGCGTTGAAGTGCTTGCGCTGCGCGTTTCATTCACTGGCGATCTTGGCTGGGAACTTCACTGCAAAACCGAAGATCAAGCCCAACTCTTTGCCGCTTTGCGAGAAGCAGGCAAAGACGTCGGCGCTGGCCCGGTGGGCAGTCGCGCGCTTATGTCGCTGCGTATCGAAAAGGGCTATGGATCGTGGAGCCGCGAATATTCACCCGAATACTGGCCGCAAGAGGTGGGGCTGGACCGGCTTTGCAAGCTTGATAAGGATTTTCTGAACAAGGATGCTGCCGTCGCCAACCTTGCCAAAGCTGCGCGAGAGCGACTTGTGATCTTGCATCTGGACGACGCCGACACGCGCCAATCCAATGCGGACGCCACAGGCGGTGAGCCGATCTTTAAAGACGGGCAGGGCATCGGGCGCGTGACTTCGGGGGCCTATGGATACAGCGTGAACATGTCCCTTGCGCTGGGATTTGTGAAAAACGCAAACCCCGGCGACCGGGTGGATGTTATGGTGCTGGGCCAGCCGCATAAGGCGACGATCCTTGCCGCACCGCCCTTTGATCCCAAAGGTGTGCGACTGCGCAGCTAGGGCAGCTGTTGATCCAGCACGCTTGAGAGGTCCAAACCAACAGCTTGCACCACAAGGGCCGAACGCGGTAACCGAAGATCATGGACATGCCCACGCCCCGCATCAGACCTATGCGCGCTGCCTTGCGCGGTGCCATCCCCGTGGTTGCAGGGCTAATCACATTGATCTGCGTTCTGCCCTACATCGGGGTGCTGATTGCGGCGATCACAGGCTCTTTTGATACGCTGCGCCATCTCGCGGAAACGGTGCTTTGGGATTATACCCAGACCACGTTTTGGCTGACGCTGATTGTGATGATCAGCACTGCTGTGATTGGCACAGGGGCGGCGTGGTTTGTCACGATGACCGCGTTTCCGGGGCGGCGTTGGCTTGAGATTGCGCTGGCGCTGCCGCTGGCTTTTCCGGCCTATGTACTGGCTTATGGGTATACGCATATTCTGGACCATCCCGGCGTTGTGCAAAGCACATTGCGCGATCTGACGGGCTGGGGGCCACGGGATTACTGGTTCCCCGAAGTGCGCTCGCTTGGCGGGGCGGCAGTGATGCTGACGCTTGTGCTTTATCCATATGTCTATCTGCTGGCGCGGGCGGCGTTCAGCAGTCAAAGCGCCTCGGCCTTTCTTGCCGCACGGGTGCTGGGGCGCACGCCGTTTCGGGCGTTTATGGCGACGTCCTTACCGATGGCGCGGCCCGCGATTGCATCCGGTGTGATGCTTGTCGCGATGGAGACCATCGCGGACTTCGGTACGGTCGCCTATTTCGGGGTGCAGACTTTTTCAGTCGGTATCTACACCAGTTGGTTTTCACTCGCAGACCGGGCGGCGGCAGCGCAATTGGCGCTGGGCCTTTTGGCATTTGCGCTGCTTTTGGCCTTTGTTGAACGCTACAGCCGGGGCAATGCGGCCTACACCGACGGACGCAAATCAGCACAGATGCAGCGCATCCCGCTGGGGCCAAAGGCCCGTTGGGTGGCCTTCATGCTGTGCCTGTTGCCCGTGCTGTTGGGGGTGATCATTCCGACACTGACATTGGGGATCATGGCGTTTGGGTCTGAACAAAACCTGGCATCGCCGCGCTATTTGGGGTTCATCAAAAACTCACTGACGCTGGCCGGGATTGCGGCCCTTGTGACGGTCATCGGGGCGACATTGCTTGGCACATTGAATCGCGTGTCGCAGTCGCGCTTTGCGGCGATGTCACTATATTTCGGGCGGATCGGCTACGCAGTGCCGGGCGGGGTGATCGCGGTCGGGTTGATCGTGCCCTTTGCGCTATTTGACAACACGTTGGATGCGTGGATGCGTGCCACCTTCGACATCTCAACCGGGCTTTTGATCACAGGGTCGATCTGGCTTTTGATTGCGGCCTATATGATCCGCTTTCTGGCGGCGGCCATCGGGGCCTATGAAGGCGGGGCTGCATCGGTTGGCACCAACATTGATGCCGCCGCCCGCACGCTTGGGGCAGATATGCCGGGGCTGATCCGGCGGGTGCATATGCCCTTGATGCGCACCAGCTTGCTGACGGCGGGGTTGATTGTGTTTGTAGATGTGATGAAGGAACTGCCCGCCACTTTGATCATGCGACCGTTCAACTATGATACGCTGGCGGTACAGGCGCACAGGCTTGCCTCGGATGAACGGCTGAGTGGTGCAGCCGTGCCCAGCCTTGTGATTGCAGCCATTGGTTTGATCCCGGTGATCCTGCTGTGCCGGCGGATCGGGCGGGAAGGGCGCGGCTAGGGCTGCGTCAGATAATCTGCTGCGACATAGCCTGTCATCCCCGGTGCATCCGCCAAAGATACGCGGCACCAAAGCTGCCCAAGTTCTGTTACGCAATCGCGGCGGTTCAACGCGGTTCCATCTGGCAAGCCAAGTACGACACGAAACCCAAGGCCCGGCCCTGCGCGTAGCTTCAGCATATCATCCGCCCCCACGCCTGAAACGATTGTGCGGTCGCCCACCACGCTGCCGCAACCTGCGACAAGAAACAGAAAGGAGATAGAGATAAGTGTAAAGGTGCGCCGCATCGAAGACCTCTTTTTGGGATTTTCAGATGCATAGCGCGGGCGGGGCGAAAATCATAGGCCCACGGGGCAAACGCAAAAAGGGCACCCGTCATGGGTGCCCTTTCGCGCATATGTCAGATGACTTATTCCCAGCCGACTTGGTTGAAAATCTCTTGCGCAGTGGAGAGGTTCTTGGCCACCGCACTCAGATCAACCGCATCGGGGCGGAACAGGCCAAGGCTGGCCACGGATTCAGACAGGCCAACGCCGGGCACGGCTGGGTATTCATCATTGCCTGCACTGAAATACTGTTGGGCCTGATCGGATGTGAGATACTCCATGAACTTCACGGCGTTCTCATAGTTCGGTGCGTTCGCGGCGATGCCACCGCCGGACAGGTTCATGTGTGCGCCTTCCGCGTTCTGGGCTGGAAACACCCAGCCAATGTTCGCAAGGGCGTCAGCGTCAAGGCCGTCAACATCGCGGCGCAAGGCGCGGGCGAAGTAATAGGTGTTCGAGATCGAAATTTCGCACTCTCCAGATACAAGGCCGCGCAACTGATCCGTGTCGCCGCCTTGTGGGGCGCGCGCAAAATTATTGACCACGCCCTGCGCCCAGTCTTTGGCGGCATCGGCGCCGTGGTTCTTGATCACGGCAGACAAAAGCGTCTGCGAATAGACGTTGGACGATGACCGGTGACAGATCATCCCTGCATAGGCGGGATCGGCAAGTGACACATAATCCATTGGCGGGTTGGTCACGTCAGTCTTGTCATAGAAAATGATCCGGGCGCGCTGACTAAAGCCGAACCACTGGTTGTCTGCATCCTGTAGATACGCCGGAATGCGGGCCTCTAGGACGTCGCTATCGACGGCTTGCAAGACGCCTGTATCTTTCGCGCGTTCAAGGCGGGATGTGTCGACGGTCAGCAAGACATCTGCAGGGGAATTGCGCCCTTCGGCCTGCATGCGGGCGATCAACTCATCCGCTTTGCCTTCGATGCGGTTGACGGTGATTCCGGTCAGTTCGGTGAAGTCTGAATAAAGCCGTTCATCCGTGTCATAATGGCGCGAGGAATAAAGGTTTACCTCGCCCTCGGCGATGGCTGTGGTGGCAAGGGTCGCAACTGCGAAGCCCAAAAGAAAGCGCGGTGTGAAAGTCCCAGACATCTGCGAATCCTATTCAGAGTGTTTTAGTCGGGTTACTTATTGCGCCGTTTTGATGCGCTGTCCAGATATTTCTGACTAATTTAGTTGGGAATGTGTGAGGGGGTGATTTTCAGTGCTGCACGCTTGGATGCTTTGATACGTTTTCGCGGTAGGCAGGCATGATGGGCCGCTAGAATGACGAAGTCCCGTGATGAAACACAGATCAAACCACATTCATGGCCCCTCATTATTCAGACCGTTTCAAAGATTCTGTAGATATAGCAGCCTAAACGATGCCGCCGCCTGCGCCGCTGACCATGGGGCGTTCGCCTGCCACTTTGGTGCGATAGCCCAATGCGCGGTACGCTGCGACGGGATCAATTGCGCCACCGTTTTCAAGACGCGCCATGGCAAGGATCGGTTCAACATCTGTACGAAACCCGTGTTTCAACGTGGTTGTCGCCATCAGTGCATCATTGTCCTCTTGGAACCCGCTCAAAGCGGCGCGGTCCACAAGCAGCGCTTGCGCGTAGGCGCGTTGCACTTCGGTGGCCGACACTATCAGGCTTTCAATCGGGTCGGTGACATTGTGGCTTTGATCCAGCATATGCATCGGGTTGAAATCGGGATTCGCCTCGGCCTCGACCAGTTCGTTGAAGACAAGGAACAGGCGGTAAGGGTCGATGCTGCCGGTGTCCAAATCGTCGTCGCCATATTTGCTGTCATTAAAGTGGAAACCACCCAACTTGCCGAACTGGGTCAGCCGCGCGACAATCATTTCGATGTTCACATTGGGCGCGTGATGGCCCAAATCCACAAGGCACTTGGCCTTATCGCCCATCTGTTGCGCGATCAGCAGGTTGGTGCCCCAATCCTGCACGACCGTGGAATAGAACGCAGGTTCATACATCTTGTGTTCGGTCAGCAGCGTCCAATCATCAGGCAGCGCGCCATAGACCTGTTTGGCCGCATCCAAATAGCGTTCGAATTGTTTGGTGAAATTGGCTTGACCTGGAAAGTTGGACCCATCACCAACCCAGATCGTCAGCGCCTTGGACCCGATTTGCGCACCTAGTTCAATACAAGCGATGTTGTGATCGACGGCCTGCTGGCGCGTGGCCGCATGGGTGTGCGAAAGCGATCCAAATTTATAGCTGTGCGCCTGATCCGGCTGATCCTGAAACGTGTTGGAATTCATCGCATCAAACGTCAGCCCCACCTCTTCGGCCTTGCTGTTAAGGTCGGCGGCAGGCTGGGCATCCCATGGGATGTGCAAAGATACCGAAGGGGTGGCGCGGGTCAGCTGTTGGATGACGCCGCAATCGTCCATCTTGTCAAAGATATCGCGGGGTTCACCCCCACCCGGAAAGCGCGCGAAACGCGTACCGCCCGTGCCAACACCCCAGCTGGGCACGGCCACACCATATTTGGCGACCTTGGCCTTGATTGTGCCGATGTCGATGCCGCGTCGATCAAGGTGTTCGCCAAGCGCGTCATAATCCGCTTTCAGCTTGGCATGTGCTGCGTCATTGGCCTTTGCGATGATATCTGAATGGATCATGTGTCCGCCCCTTACCGTGTGAACGCTTGGACGTTGCCCGCATCCACGTTGATGATGTTGCCTGTCGATTTGGCAGACAGATCAGCGGCCAGAAAATAGGCCGCTTCGGCGATGTCTTCGGGAAGCACGGACCGTTTGAGCATGGACCGGTCGCGATACATCGCCTCAAGCCCGTCTTTATCGGTGCCGTAAGTGCCAGCGCGTTGATCCAGCCATTCGCCTTCCCAGATTTTGGACCCCTTCAGAACCGCATCCGGGTTCACCACATTGACGCGCACGCCCATGGGCGCACCTTCAAGGGCCAGACAGCGCGCAAGATGGATTTCAGACGCTTTCGCTGTGCAATAGGCCGATGCGTTGGGCGATGCGGCCAAACCGTTTTTGGAGGCCACAAAGACGACTGCGCCACCCATGTCCTGCATTTTGAACAGCTTGAAAGCTTCGCGGCTGACAAGAAAGTAACCTGTGGACAGGATCGCCATGTTCTTATTCCACAGATCAAGCGTTGTCTCTTCGATCGGGGCCGAACTGGCAATCCCCGCGTTTGAGACCAGAATATCGACCCCGCCAAATTCGGCGGCGATGTCGACATAGGCCGCAGCCACCGCATCTTCGCTGGTGACGTTCATATTGACCGTGCGCACCACGTCTGACGAATAGCGCGCGCTCAGCCCTTCTGCGGTTTCGGCAAGGGCTGCGTCGTCAATATCGGCCAACATAACGCAGGCCCCTTCGCGCAAGTAACGCTCGGCCGTGGCAGCCCCAATGCCACCGGCACCACCGGTGACAATCGCCACCCGGCCAGCCATGGATTTTGGCGCAGGCATGCGCTGCAGCTTGGCCTCTTCCAAAAGCCAATATTCAATGTCAAAGGCCTCTTGCTCGGGCAGGCCTTGGTATTCGGACACCGCATCGGACCCGCGCATCACATTGATCGCGTTGACATAGAATTCGCCTGAAATGCGCGCAGTGGCCTTATCCTTGGCAAAGGTGATCATACCGACGCCGGGGATCAGGTAGACGACGGCATTTGGGTCGCGGATCGCAGGGCTGTCGTCGCGTTTGCAGCGATCATAATAGGCTTGGTAGCCTTCGCGATAAGCCGCAACCGCATCGGCCAAACCTGCCAAGGTCGCATCAACATCCGGCTTTGCAGGATCAAAATCCACCACAAGGGGGCAGATTTTGGTGCGCAGAAAATGGTCGGGGCAAGACGTGCCAAGGGCTGCCAGCCGCGTCATATCCTTGGCATTCACGAATTCCAGCACCGCATCGCTATCGGTGAAATGGCCGACCATATGCTGTTGGCCTGACACCATGCCGCGAATGGCGGGCATCAAACGCGCGGCTGTGGCGCGGCGGGCGTCTGCGTTCAGGCTTTGATGAACCGCGCCACCAAAGGCAGGCTGGCCTGCGGTCTTTTCGCCAAACCAATCCATCGCCTTTTGAATGATTTCAAGCGTCAACTCGTAACAGTCCCGCGCATCGTCGGCCCATGTGAACAACCCGTGGCTTTCCAGCACGACACCCTTTGCATCGGGGTTCTTTTCGCAGAAATCCGACAACCACAGGCCCAATTCATAGCCCGGCTTTTTCCAAGGCAACCAACCGATGCTGTCGCCAAAAATCTCTTGTGTCAGCGCCTTGCTGTCCTTGGCCGCTGCAATCGCGATAATCGCATCGGGGTGCATGTGATCGACGTGTTTGGCAGGCACATAGGCGTGCAATGGCGTGTCGATTGACGCTGCGCGCGGGTTCAGGTTGAAGGTGCAATGGGGCAGGTAGGCCACCATCTCATCCTCATAGTCCACGCCCCGATAAAGCGCGCGCAAGGCATTCAGCTTGTCCATGTAAAGCGTTGAAAAACCGTCCATCTTGATCGACCCGACATCGCCGCCAGACCCTTTCACCCAAAGCACTTCGACTTTGTCGCCGCTTAAGGGGTCAACTTCCATCACCTTGGCAGATGTATTGCCGCCGCCATAGTTGGTGATTCTTTTGTCCGACCCCAAAAGGTTAGAGCGATAAAGCAGCTTCTCGGATTCGCTCATGGTCTTGGCGCGTGCCGTATCCCATTTATTTTCAAGGCGTTTTGCTTCTTGGGAAGAGGTCATGAGTGTCTCCGTGGACGGCGGGTTAAGGCGTATGGTTCAGCGTCAGGTTGACGGGGGAGCAATCGCAAGTCAATCAATTTCAATCACAAACAATCATGCTGCAGTGCAGAATGATTGTTTGTGATAAAAAATGATTGACAGAGCGCAGCGACTCAATCCACGGTATCCCTATCGAGAGGGCATTCCATGCACGAACACGACAGACATCGCGTTATCTTATCCGCCGTACAGGATCGGTCGGTGGTGACGGTTGCCGACCTCTGCGCCCTGACCGGCGCATCCGAGGCCACGGTGCGACGCGATATCAACACATTGGATGACCAGAAACGCCTGCGCCGCGTGCGTGGCGGTGCCGAAGCCTTGGCTGCAACACCGTTCGTCGGCCTGTCAGGGCGTCCATTCTCGGTCAATGAAACAATGAATATTGCTGAAAAGCAGGCGATCGCAGCAGCAGCCGTCGAATTGTGCGAAGACGGCGAACCGATCATCATCAACGGTGGCACAACGACGTTTCAGATGGTGCACCCGCTGGCGTCCTGCCGGATGCAGGTCTTCACCAACTCATTCCCGATTGCAGAACATCTGCTGAAGAATACGACAAATACGGTGATGCTATCCGGCGGGATCATCTACCGCGAACAGAACATCATCCTGTCGCCATTCGACAATGATGTGACCCGGAACTTCTATGCCAAGCGCATGTTCATGGGGGCCGCAGGCATTGGCCCGCTTGGCCTGATGGAGCAGGATCCCCTGCTTATTCAAGCCGAACAAAAACTGATCGGTCAGGCCGAAGAACTGATCGTTCTGGCTGATAGCTCTAAGTTTGCCAACCGTTCAAGTCTGGTGCTTTGCCCGCTTGACCGGATCGACACAATCATCACCGACGACCAGCTTGAGGACCGCACAGCGGCCATGCTGGACGCGGCTGATGTCACGCTGATCGTCGTGCCTTCGGGCGCTGCGCAGAAGGAAGGGGTGGCCACGCTGCCAGCCTGAATGAAACCACTCCAGGGAGGAAACCATGAGTGTACTTAAGAAACTAGCGACGTCCGTTGCGCTGGCCGGCGCAATGTTCGCCAGCCCAGCCTTTGCCCAAGATGATGTGCGCATTGCGTTGGTCGTCAAAGCACTGGGCATCGGCTTTTTCGAAGCTGCCGCTGAGGGCGCAGAAGAGGCCGCAGAAGAACTTGGCAACGTCGAAATCATCTACACTGGCCCCACTGACACCACTGCCGAAGGCCAGATCGAAGTGATCAACGCGCTGATCGCGCAGCAGGTTGATGCCATTGCGATTTCCGCAAATGACACCGACGCTTTGGTCCCTGCACTGCAGCGCGCCATGCAGCGCGGCATCACAGTGATCAGCTGGGATTCCGGTGTGGCCCCTGAAGGGCGTCAATTGCACCTGAACCCATCGTCAAATTCCTTGATCGGTAATATGATCATCAAGCTGGCGGCTGATCATTTGCCAGACGGCGGTGAAGTGGCCTTGTTGTCCGCCACCACAACCTCGACCAACCAGAACATCTGGATCGAAGAGATGATGAAGGTCATGGGCGACTATCCCGGCATCGACGTTGTCGCGACTGTTTACGGTGACGATCTGGCCGATAAATCCTACCGCGAGGCCACAGGCCTAATGCAAACCTACCCTGACCTTGATGCGATCATCGCACCAACCTCTGTTGGTATTGTTGCCGCAGCGCAGGCAGTGGTGGATGCTGGCAAAGTTGGGGAAGTGAACGTCACAGGCCTTGGTCTGCCATCCGAAATGGCGGGCGCGATTGAATCCGGTGCGTCACAGTCCTTCGCTATCTGGAACCCAATCGATCTGGGCTATTCTGCGACCATGCTTGCTTATGAACTTAGCAAAAACGGTGTTGAAGCCGCCCCCGGTGCAGAAGTTCCGATGGGCCGCATGGGCAGCCTGACGCTGGATGATAACAACGAAGGCGCGATGGCCGATCCGTTTGTTTATGACGCCAGCAACATCGATCAGTTCAAGTCTATCTTCTAAGCTACGCCATTGATCGGCCCGGCGCGTTCTCATGCGTCGGGCCGGACACCCACCGTCACCCCGTATTCAATGAGGTTGCCAAGAATGACGCCGCACGCGCCACATTCGCCCGTCGTGTCTATGGACATGATCACCAAGACCTTCCCCGGGGTGAAGGCGTTGGACGAGGTCAAGCTGAACCTTTATCCCGGTCAGGTCACCGCTTTGGTTGGCGAAAACGGGGCTGGTAAATCCACTACCGTGAAAATCCTGACGGGGATCTATTTCCCCGATGGCGGCACGATCCGCATTGATGGTGACCCTGTCAGCTTTTCCAACCCAAATGATGCCGCAGATGCGGGTATCACGGCGATCCATCAGGAAACCGTTCTGTTTGACGAACTCTCTGTCGCTGAAAACATCTATATCGGCCACGCACCGCGCACGCGCTTTGGCCTGATCGACACGGCTGAAATGCATCGCAACGCGGCGTCCCTTTTGGACGAAATTGGCGCGCCATTCAGTTCACACACACAGTTGCGCGATCTTGGCATTGCCAACAAACACCTTGTGGCGATTGCCCGCGCGCTGTCAGTGGATGCGCGCGTGGTCATTATGGATGAACCCACCGCCGCGCTGTCACACAAAGAAATCGAAGAACTTTACGAACTTGTCGAAACGCTGAAAGCCCAAGGCAAGGCAATCCTGTTCATCAGCCATAAATTTGATGAGATTTTCCGCATCGCAGATCGTTACACTGTTTTCCGTGACGGGGCTTTCGTCGGTGATGGGCTGATCGCGGATATTGACGAAGACGCGCTGGTTAAGATGATGGTCGGACGCTCTGTCGACCATATCTTTCCTGACCGCGCGCCAAGCGTGGGCGAGGACGTGTTGCAAGTCGTGGGCTACGCACACCCCACCGAATTCGCCGATATCGGTTTTACCCTCAAGCGCGGTGAAATTCTGGGGTTTTATGGGCTTGTGGGCGCGGGACGCTCTGAATTCATGCAGGCTTTGTTTGGCATCACCAAGCCCAGCAAAGGGGTGACAAAGATCAATGGCGACATCCGCATCATACGCTCGCCCGCTGATGCTGTGAACAACGGCATTGTCTATGTGCCCGAAGATCGTGGTAAACAGGGGGCTGTCATCGGACTGCCCATTTTCCAGAACATCACCTTGCCATCGATTGGCCGCACCTCGCAGCGCGGGTTTCTGCGGCTGGCCGAAGAATTCAAGCTGGCCCGTGAATATGCCGAACGGCTGGATCTGCGCGCAGCATCCCTGGATCAGGATGTCGGCAACCTGTCTGGCGGCAACCAGCAAAAGGTTGTAATTGCCAAATGGCTGGCCACAAAGCCACAGGTCATCATCCTTGATGAGCCGACCAAGGGCATCGACATTGGATCAAAGGCCGCGGTACATGAATTCATGGCCGAATTGGCAGCGCTTGGCCTGTCTGTCATCATGGTCAGCTCTGAAATTCCCGAAGTGATTGGCATGTCGGACCGCGTGATCGTCATGCGTGATGGCCGGATTGCAGCCGAACTTGCTGGCGATGATCTGACCCCCGAAACCCTTGTGCGCCACGCCGCAGGCATCACGACACCGGCTGAAAGTCTTTCCGCATGACCCGATTTATCCCCCTCCGCGAAGCAATCCTGACCGCAGCCATCATTGCCCTGATGGCGTTGATCGCCACGCGTTTTGCAGGCTTTGTGGCCCCCGGCAACCTTGCAAATGTATTCAATGACACAGCCCCGCTGATCATCCTTGCCTTGGGACAGATGGTCGTCATCCTGACGCGCTGCATTGATTTGTCGGTCGCTGCCAATCTGGCGCTGACGGGCATGGCCGTGGCGATGATCAATGTTGCACTGCCCGGATTGCCGATCCCTGTGATCATTGCAATCGCCATCGCATTGGGGGCCATCATGGGGGCGATCAACGGCCTTTTAGTCTGGAAACTGGCGATCCCACCCATAGTTGTGACGCTTGGCACGATGACGATCTTTCGGGGCATTATCTTTTTGATCTCTGACGGCAAATGGGTCAACTCGCACGAGATGTCGCCTGCTTTCACAGCCTTCCCACGCACAGAAATCCTGGGATTGCCGGTGCTGTCGTGGTTCGCGATTGCCTGCATCATCGGCTTTGCGGTCCTTATGTCGCGCACGCCTTTGGGACGGTCCATTTTTGCCGTGGGCGGGAACCCCCATGCTGCGGTTTATACCGGGATCAATGTCGGCAAAACGCAGTTTCTGGCCTTCGTCATTTCCGGCGCATTGGCCGGGCTGACGGGGTATCTTTGGGTGTCGCGCTTTGCGGTCGCATATGTCGACATCGCAGGTGGATTCGAACTTGAAGTCGTGGCGGCCTGCGTCATCGGCGGAATATCAATCGCGGGGGGCATCGGCTCTGTCGGTGGTGCAGTTCTGGGCGCGATATTCTTGGGGGTCGTGAAAAACGCACTGCCCGTCGTTAACATCTCGCCGTTCTGGCAGTTGGCCATCTCTGGCAGCGCGATCCTGATCGCGGTCGCCTTCAACGCCCGTGCAGGCCGTGCAAAGGGCCGTATCATCCTTAAATCAGCAGAGTCCACGTCATGACCGACGCCAGCGTCCAATCCCGCCATATCCCTGATCGGCTGCACAGCCGCGCCTATCGGACCTTTCGCAGTTGGGAGGCCTTGTTGCTGGCTGTGGCCATCGCGATCTTTATCGTAAACAGCTTTGCTTCGCCCTACTTTCTGAACGCATGGAACCTCAGCGACGCGACATTCAATTTCACCGAAAAGGCAATGATCGCCTTTGCGATGGCGCTGCTGATCATTTCGGGCGAAATCGACCTTTCGGTCGCCTCGATCATCGCGCTGGCCAGCACGGCCATGGGGCTTGCGCTGCAATATGGTGCGGGCACGCCCGAACTTGTCATTATTGGCCTTACGGTCGGGGTGCTGTGCGGGGCCTTCAATGCGGTCTTCGTCACGGTGCTTGGACTGCCATCTATCGTTGTGACCATCGGCACGATGAGTTTGTTTCGCGGTATCAGCTTTATCATCCTTGGGGATGATGCGTTTCGCGGCTATCCGGCCAGCTTTTCGTGGTTCGGACAAGGCTACATCTATTGGGTCTTCACCGTGGAAATGCTGCTGTTCGTGATCATCGCGGTGATCTACTGGGTGCTGCTGCACAAAACCAATTTTGGCCGCGCGGTCTATGCCATCGGCAACAACCCGACCGGTGCATTGTTCAGCGGCATCCGTGTGCAGCGGGTCAAATTCATCCTGTTCCTGCTGACAGGATTAATGTCGGGGGTCGCGGCGGTCTGCTTGACCTCGCGCCTTGGATCGACCCGCCCAAGCATCGCAACCGGGATGGAGCTTGAGGTCGTGACCATGGTTGTTCTTGGCGGCGTCAATATCCTTGGTGGGTCAGGATCAATCCCCGGTGTGGTGATCGCGGCCTTTGTGATGGGGCTTGTGACCTTTGGCCTTGGGCTTCTGAACGTCCCGGGCATCGTTATGTCGATCTTCATTGGCCTGCTGCTGATCGGGGTGATCGCCCTGCCACGCCTTTGGACAATGGCCGCCGCGCGGAGGGGAAAATGAGCGAACGCTATGTTTTCCGCATGCGCCTTCATCCGGGGATGGAGGCGGAATACAAACGCCGCCATGATGAGATTTGGCCAGAGCTTGTCGATCTGTTGCACAAGGCCGGGATCAGCGACTATTCCATCCATCTGGACCCCGAAACGCTGCTACTGATTGGCGTGCTGATCCGCACCGATGGTCACAGCATGGACAGCTTGCCCGAACATCCGGTGATGCAGAAATGGTGGGCACATATGGCCGACATCATGGAAACCGGCCCGGATAACGCGCCGGTGGCCATCCCACTTCAGCGCGTGTTTCATATGCCATGACCGCCCCGCGTCACATCGCGATCATTGATATCGGCAAGACCAACGCGAAACTTGCGCTTGTAGATCTGCCAAGCCTCACCGAAATGGCCGTTCTGACGCGCCCGAACACCGTTTTAACCAATGGACCGTGGCCCCATTACGACGTCGATGGCCATTGGGACTTTCTGCTTGAGGCACTTGAGAAATTTCACAAGGAATATCGGGTCGATGCAATCTCGGTCACGACCCACGGTGCCTGTGCCGCCTTGTTGGACAGGGACGGACAGCTTGCCGCGCCGATCCTTGATTATGAACATGAATATGCCGCGGCGGTCATCAGCGATTATGCAGCTCTCAAGCCTGACTTTGCGAAGACCGGATCACCGACCTTGGCAGGCGGGTTGAACATTGGTGCGCAGTTGCACTGGCAATTTGCGCAAGACCCGGCGCTGCGCGATCGTACCGCACAGATTGTAACATACCCGCAGTATTGGGGCCATCGCCTTACCGGCGTTGGGGCCACAGACGTCACATCAATTGGGTGCCACAGTGACCTTTGGTTGCCCCGTGAAGGGACCTTTTCGGACCTGCCAGCACAGCTTGGCATCGCCGACAAAATCGCCCTGGTGCGAAAACCAACAGACGTCCTTGGCACTATTCTACCTGCGGTCGCGCAGCGCACGGGCCTTCCGCAGGATACGACCGTCAGCGTCGGCATCCACGATTCCAACGCTTCGCTTTATCCGCATCTTCTGACGCAAAAGGGTGCATTCTCGGTCGTCTCAACCGGCACTTGGGTCATCACCATGTCTGTGGGCGGGGGCGAAGTTGCGCTTGATCCCAAGCGGGACACATTGATCAACGTGAACGCCAACGGCGCACCCGTGCCAAGCGCGCGCTTCATGGGAGGGCGCGAATACGAGACGATCCAACAAGGCAGCACAGCGCTGCCAACCCCGGATGATGTGGCCGGGGTTTTGAACAGCAAGCTGATGATCCTTCCCGCCGTCGAGCCCCAAACAGGGCCATTCCGGGGAAAGCAAATGCGCTGGACAGACGCCGAACCTGCCATCGGGTCGGGAACAAGATCCGTCGCGCTTTCGTACTATCTGGCCTTAATGACAGATACGTGCCTGCAATTGACCGGCGCTGATGGCCCAACAATTGTCGAAGGCCCTTTCGCCCGAAACGCAGAATTTATCGCAATGCTTGGGGCCGCAACCGGGCGCGAGGTCTTCACGAGCGACGCGGCAACAGGCACAAGCATCGGCGCAGCACTTCTGTTTGGGCGCAGCGATGGGTTGGCCAAACCAACCCTAGCACCGCCGGATGCAAGACTTCCACGCCTTCAAACCTATGCAGCGCTCTGGCGATCACAGGTGCTGGTTTAAGGGACTTATTAGAGGTTGGTCGATTTGGCATAATGCTTCCATAAGGGGCATTGATTTCGTTGCGTTTTTTCTAAGATCTCGTGATCTGTGATTGCCGTATCTTCCACAAATCCAGCATAATTCTTCCACTGGCAGCTCAAAAAGAGAGGGCCACGAACAGCGCGGCCCTCTACACATTGGATGTGCTAGTTAAATTTCTGACTAAGGAGCGCCACAACGCCATCGCGCTCGACCGTCCGAAATTTGGCTCGGGTTCTGCGCGCGTATTCTGGTATCTCGACCAATTGTCCGCGCTTGATCAGGTCTTCGATTTTGTTGGTTTTGCAACCAAGCATGTTTCCGGCTTTGATCAGGGTGACGCCGTCTTGTTCTGCACGCTGGAAAACGTGATCAATCGCTTTCGGGCAGACGATGTAGTCATGTAGGAGCTTCTTTTTTCGGTCCGGGTTGGTGACCGGCAGACCGTGGTCGATCACAATTCGCAAAATCTGCCATATCGAACATTTACTTCGTTTAGCAGCGGCTTGAAAAGAAACCCAACGCTTAGCCGGTTCATTCTGAAAGTATGGCTGCCAGTTTGCCGTTATTGCACGTTTGAACCGCCAGATCTCGTCGCTATGGTACCCCGGGACAGCTCCAAGATGCTTGAAATGGAGATAGATCAAACCGTGTTTGGTCAAGTCGTCTAGCGCCGGGCGAGATACTCCAATCATCTTGGCTGTTCTTGATACGCTGAACACCCTGTTGAGCTCATGCGCGACATCATCGGCGACATCGGCGGGGACGTATTGCAAGAGTTCGAATTTGCCGTCTGGGTGCCGTTGCATGTAACCGCGCTGTAGGAGGGCATGGCGTGTTTTGGTCGGGTTTAGTCGACGCTCCTTGGCCAGGGTTCGATGCGAATGAAACCTGCGCTTTGGGTTTTCGACGCCGAGTACCTGGGCACCTTTGGGAACTGGGTAGGTTTCAAGGATGAAGTTGCGAACAGGATCACGGATTTCGTCGAAGGCGGGGTCATCATCTCTATTGCGCAGCCATTCGAAGAAGACGCCAAACCTGCTGCGATAGAGCGCGTTGTCGTCAGGTCGATTACGTTCCAGGTCGGCGAGTTTGTCGATGAGAGCGTCGATGCCGAGCTTTAGAAAGCTATAGCCAATGTTGCCAGCCTTCACCCAATCCAATGGTGAAACAGTCTGACGTTTGACTTTAGGCCCTTTAAGCAACAGGAGACCGAAGTTTTCAGCGGTTTGGGTCGCAACATGAAATGGCAGATTACCGAACCAGCTTTCGTCCTGCTCGCCTGCGAGGCGCTGTCGGATGTACCGCTCGAGATTTAAGTCAGTTCTCGAAACTGTCGCGGCCGCCGAAGGAACAAAGCCTAGCCCAAGTTGAGCCACATCAAAATGGTCCTTATTTGAGGGCGGTTTCGGAAGATCCTGTAACAAGCAACTGTGCTTCATACAGGTTCGCACTGAGATCAATTGGGACAGTCCCGTTTGGTGCAAGGTGTTGTCCCTAGCGATCGGACCTAAATCGCGGACACATTCGGGGCAGACTCGTGGTTTGGTGCGTTGAAAGGCGGAGAACTTAATTTCTGTCTTTCCGAGCAAGAACCAGTCTTTTTTGACCAATCGCGGCGTATGTTGAAGAAGCAGATCTGGATCGTGACCCGCGAGGGCAGCCATGCGACGTATTTCGGCATCGTCTCCATTTGCCAACCAAAGGTACTTCGAGCCGATATCTGAGCAAAATGAGACCAAGCGCGGTGCGCCATTACGGTATGCCAGCCGCGATGCAAGCGACGTGATGCATTCGTTCGTACGAGAGCTGACGGCTAGAGGAAGCGGTTTGATTGCAAACATCAGTCATCTTCCTCATCAGTGAACATGCGTTGGGTATCAATCTGTAGGAAGTCGCTAACGAGAAAGGGGTTGAAGGCATCGGTGCAGCCTTTCCAAGCCTTGTATGCGGTAGCGAAATGGTGGTCGGACAGCGAAGTATCTGCCCCATAAAGTGCTTCCTCGATCGCAAACAATGCCAGTTTTATGACGAGTCCGAATTGATAGCTGGATGCATGTAATATCCGATTGCCGATGTCGTCGGGCAGTTCATCGATTTCAAAAGCCAAACCCGCTTTGTCAGCATAGCTTTCGATGAGCGTAAGCATGTCCAAGCCGTCGCTATTTGGGGTCAGTGAACCGCGCCGGGTTTGCCGGAGGCTGATTTGTCTTAGTTACGCGGCCATATCTGATCTTTCCAGAGCGGCGTAGAAGTTTGCCTCTGCTTCGGCAGGCGGGATATTCCCGATGGGTTCTAGCAGGCGGCGGTTGTTGAACCAATCGACCCATTCGAGTGTCGCGTACTCGACTGCTTCAAAATTGCGCCATGGACCGCGTCGGTGAATGACTTCAGCTTTGAACAGGCCGTTGATCGTCTCGGCCAGAGCGTTGTCATAGGAATCCCCGACGCTGCCTACGGACGGGGCAATCTTCGCCTCGGCCAATCGTTCTGTGTACTTAATCGACAGATATTGCGACCCGCGATCCGAGTGATGCACCAGTTGGTCCTGTGCAGGCCTACGTTGATGAATGGCTTGTTCCAACGCATCGAGGACAAATCCGGCGGTGGCAGTGCGACTGACGCGCCACCCAACGATGCGGCGGGCAAAGACGTCGATGACGAAGGCCACATACACAAACCCCTGCCACGTCGCGACATAAGTGAAGTCGCTGACCCAGAGTACGTTTGGCGCTGGTGCATGGAACTGGCGGTTCACCTTGTCCAATGGACACGGCAGCGCTTTGTCCGGGATCGTTGTTTTGGGCTTCTTGCCGCGTACAACGCCTTCAATCCCAATGTCCTTCATCAGCCGTGCGACCGTGCAGCGTGCGATATCAAAGCCTTCTCGGCGCATTTGATGCCAGATCTTGCGAACGCCATAGACGCTGAGGTTTTCCTCAAAGACACGCGCGATCTCAGGCTTCAGCTCTTCGTCACGCTTTGCGCGGTCCGAAAGGCGTGACGGGTCAGCGCGCTTGGCCAAGTGGTCATAGAACGTGGCTGGGGCAATCGGCAGGACGCGGCAGATTGGCTCGACCCCATGATCCGCACGGTGATCCTCTATGAACCGGATCATCGTTTGAATGGGCGGTCGAGCTCCGCCTGGGCAAAATATGCGGACGCTTTGCGCAGGATCTCGTTGGCCTGTTTCAGCTCGCGCACCTCGCGTTCCAAAGCCTTCATCTTCTCGGCTTGTTCGGTCGCTATGCCACCGCGTTGGCCAGTATCAACTTCGACCTTCTTGACCCACTCGTTCAGTGTTTGCGGCGCGCAGCCTATCTTCGATGAAATCGACACAATCGCCGACCACCGGCTCTCATGCTGCCCTGCGCCTTCCAATACCATCCGTACTGCACGTTCGCGCACTTCTGGGGAATACTTGTTCGTTGTCTTTGTCATGATGCTCCATCCTACTCATAAGTTGGAGCCTCCGGCAAACCCGGCGCGGTTCAATCCTTAGTCGTATAGGTGGTCTAAGGATAAACAGCTACCGAATAGGCTGGAGTGGGCTAAGTGTTGATTTCAGCAAGCGTTACAAAACCAAAGGCAATGCGCCAAAATTTGTTACACTTTTTGACCTGCGCAAAATCGAAGCCCTTATTTCTAAGGGGTTTTTCAAATCTGCAAAACTACGTTAACAGCGGCGTTACAAAAGTATTGTTTAATTTCAATTACTTATATTTTGTAACGCGTAACGCCAAAACATATGTCCTTACGTGCGCATGTGCGCGCGTGCATGCGCGTGTGTATACACTTAGATATATATCGTTACATCGTTATAAAAATAAATAAATGACTGATATCATAGAGAAAAAAGCGTAACAGAAAGCGTTACAAGGCGTTAAAATCCGTTACATCGTTGTTATTAAATGAAAAATTTGGATTTAAGGCCAATTTTTAAGTCTTTTACCGCGCAAAACCGTTACAGGCGCCGGTTTTCTCTACTTCAGGTCAGCAGCAGAAGCTGTTCGCGCCTCTAATGAGCTCCGGCATCTGATTGCGAAGGGTAGCTTGGTAACTGTGTCGGGTTCAAAAGCTTTGAGGAACGGACTGATAATTTTGCCGGGTACGAAGGTTTTCCACAATCATCTCATAGCAGACTTTCGGCGGGGGCTTGTGAATTCAAAAATTCTCCCTATCTTTTTCATCGACACGGGGCATTGCTCCTCGGGCCCGACAGCTACGGCACAATAGATCGGCAACCCTAAACGGTCATCGTGAATAAAATCAGGGCCGCCTTTGAACTCATTCAAGGCATCTGAGGCCAAAGGCTGAGGCATCAGCGGCGATGGAATGTGTTACTTTTCTTTTTCGTTGCATTTGTCACAGCCGTTCCCCCTGAACGATCCGAGGACAAAGAACGATGAAAGAAAACTTAGTCAGGATGGCCGCCGAAGACAGCAGGCCATTTCGCGAAACTGTTCCAAGTCACAGCCGCTATTCAGCTTCCCTAATGCCCGCTCAGAAGGGCGCAAAGGGAGGTCGTAACTCTCATGGCTCATAACGAACTGAACCTAATCACGGGCGATGAGCTAGCAAAGCTGCATGGGTACAAATCGTTAACCTCACAATGCCGAGCTTGGTGGAAATCAATCGGTATTGTGCCCTGTCCCGGTCGGAGAAACATCTACGACCCGAAGCTGGTAAGAGATCGCATGGACTTTGCGGTTGGCCGGACGCCTGCTCCGGCAAGAGATGCTGTTTCAACACTGTCATTAACTGAACAGAGACGGGCGCGCAAAAATGCCCAAGGATAGCCTTCCGCCAGAAGTTCACCGTGTGAAAACGAGGTTGGCTGATGGCTCAGTCATGTATTACTTCAGTCTCCGTGGGCGCAAAGGCACCGGTTTCTTCAAGTCGCCGGACCGCCTACCGCGCGATCAAGGTTTTCATGCTGCCTACGTTGCCGCGCTCGAAAGCGCCAAACCTAAGCGATCAGGCTATCTGACGCGCGACATGGTTGATGATTATTATGCGTCCCCGAAGTTTAGAAGATTGGCTCCCAGATCGAAGCAAGACTACCGAAAATGGATCGGGTTTTTCGCGAAAGAATTTGGAGAAGATCCTGTCGAAATGTTCACCGAGTGGGAGTCATTAGGGGAGGTCAATACTTGGCGCAAGAATTGGGCCCATAGCCCCAAACAATACGACGACGCCGGAACCCATATTGCGATTTTGCTGAATTGGGCTGTCAAGGAGGGTAAGCTCAAAAAGCATCACTGCAGCTTTGAAAAAGTGTATGAAGCTGACCGTTCTTCTATCATCTGGACGCAGGAGCATATCGACAAGTTCTTGAAAATTGCTCCAGAATATATGTGCCGTGTCCTGATTGCTGCCACGGAAACGGGGCTTCGGCCTGCCGACCTCGTAAAGCTGCGGCGTTTTGATGTTGATAGGCTTCCCTCTGGCAACCGCCGCTTACGTATCGCCACGGAAAAACGCGGTGTGTTCGCGCATATTCCTGTAACCCCCAAGATGTCCCAGATCATTGATGCGGTGTCAGAAGGGCAGGAGTACATTTTGACCAACGCAAGTGGTAAGCCATGGACAGCACGTTACGTTTCGCAACGGCTGAGTGCCTACAAGAACCAAGCTGGCCTCACAGAGGCTTCTTTGGGCTACAGCCTGCACCTGCATGATTGCAGAGGGACAGCCACGACAAAACTACTGGAGGCAGGGGCCAGTGCCAGCCAGTTGGCGACCGTCTTCGGATGGAAGCTGAAGTATGCGACACAGATGATTGAGGTTTATGCGGTGGTTGGATCAGACAAAACCGACAAGATTTTGGAGCTTTACGCAGAGGCGGAAAAGAACGTCGCCAGAACGTAATTGTAAAATGCCCTGTAAAATGGCGCTCTGTAGATCGGCGCCTATAGGTCTAAGTACTTGATTTTAAATGGAGGCGAGTACCGGAATCGAACCGGTGTACACGGATTTGCAATCCGCACACTATGAAAATCATAGATGAACATGGCATTATGTAAGTCATTATTTACATTGAAAAGACTCAAGAAATCCGCGTATAGCTGAACATAGAAATACGTCCTTACGCTCGCGATTTATGAGACTAAAAAGAGACTAAAATGAAGTTGCGCCTGACCGACATCGCTATCAAGAAGCTCTGCTTGCCCAAGCGAGGGCAGGTCACGCATTGGGATGATGCGACGCCGGGCTTTGGGTTGCGCAGTTCGACAAAGAGCAAATCCTTTGTCGTGATGTTCGGAGAAAAGCGTAGGCTCAAGACCTTAGGCCGCTATCCCGAGTTGTCGCTTTCCGAAGCGCGAAGCCAAGCTAAGAAGTTCTTTGTTGAATATGAGGAGGGCGGTTTTGCCTCGACACAGCGCGAAGTAACCTTTCAAGATGCAAGGGCTCAGTTCCTGTCTGACTGCGAAGGTCGCAACAAACCCCGCACCGTCGCTGACTACCGCAGACTGTTGAGCAAGCACTTCAATTTCAAAACAGACATCACGGACGTGAGCAGGGCGCAGGTTATGAAGGTCGTCTCAGGCCTTTCATCAACGCCTTCCGAACAATCCCACGCCTATGTTGCCATTCGCACGATGATGAACTGGTGCGTTCGACATGGTTTGATTAAGCATTCAGTTGTGCCGCCGATGAAGCAGAAGGCCGCCGAGCGCGACAGGGTGTTATCAGAGGGCGAACTACGCCAAGTCTTCATCCGAGCTCGAGAAACTCCGTTCCCATTTGGTCCCATCGTTCAGCTCCTCATCCTCACTGGCCAGCGCAGAACCGAAATCGGCCAACTCAGGCGTTCATGGATTTCTGACGATGGGGTGAAGTTTCCCCAAGGCTTTGCTAAGAACAAGCGGGAACATCGCTTTCCACTCTCCCCGATGGCGCAAAAAGTCACCGCTCAATTGCCCGATACAGGCGACCTATTGTTCCCAGCGGCGACTGATTTCGACAAGCCCTTCACTACATGGGCATGGCACAAGAAGCGGTTTGATGACGGGCTCGAAGATGTTGAGCCATATACCTTGCATGACCTCCGTCGGACATTTGCGACCGTTCATGCGCAGATTGGCACCCCCATTCACGTGACTGAGAAGCTGCTGAACCATGTCTCTGGTACCATCAGTGGCGTTGCGGCAGTTTACAACCGGCATTCCTATTCAGATGAGATGATGCAGGCAATGCGGCACTACGACGAGTTTCTGGAAAATTTACTCGACTGTTGATAGCAATGGCTTACTCGGACCGAGGTTTAACCTCAGCTCGGGGCATCGCGATGCTCCTTATTCAAGGAGATATCGTGATGAAAATACTGTCGAAGAAAGCGCTCAGAGAGTTGGTTTTGTACTCACCTCAACACGTCGCTCGACTGGAGAAGGTAGGCAAATTCCCCAAGCGGGTAATGCTGGGCCCTAACCGTGTTGGGTGGGTGGAACAGGAAGTCTTAGACTGGCTTGAAGAGCGACTACTCGCTCGAGAGTAAACACATGCTTCTTTGGAGCATGGGCGGCTCGGAGGTGCACACTTCGGGTCGCCACCAAAACTCAACGGCGAAGTTCGGTGATCAAACCTTTTTAGCATGTGGCCCCAAATCTTGGTTGTCTCAACTGAGGGGTTAGTTATAACTATCCGAAACAACTACTAATTTGGCGTTACGATGAATATTTTGACTGAAAGCTCCATTGGGGAAATGAGCGAAGATACATTTTCTGGCGAGCTTTATTTCCCAACAATGGTTTTTAACATTACCTGTTCAGATCATGTGGCCTTGAATGACTACCTGACCAATTTGATCTACGCGGAGCGAGATCGTGACCAAGAGGGTATTCAGCGGTCCAACTATAAAAAATTGGGTGGCTGGCATAGCCACAATAACCTGCACCGCGAGGATGCATATCGCCCTCTTACAGACCGCATCCATCAAGCTGGACGCCGTATTTCCAAGCAATTGGGTTACAACCCAAGCAAGCACCTTCAAGTTGGCACGATGTGGTCGATCATTAACGCGCCCGGGAGCTCTAATAAGTCACACATTCACCCCGGTTGCCATTGGAGTGGTGTTTACTATGTCCATGCGCCTAAAGGTGCAGGGGACATCGAATTCACAGATCCGCGCACAACACACATCATGAATCAGCCGAGTTTTGAGAAGAACAAGCAACGCAGCAAAGAAAATTGGACGAAGGTTCAATATACGCCGAAGGCCGGGAAAATGCTTATTTTTCCAAGTTGGCTGTACCATGGCGTCGCACCAAACTTATCAGACCAATCTGGACGAGATGGCGAGCGGGTCATCATCAGTTTCAACTTATCGCAAGTCGGTTGAAGATGACCAAACTAATTGTTGAGCGCGTGGTCGCGTCAGATCGTCAACAAGTTTGCGCGCTCGCACAGGCGGCCCATGAGGAAAGCCTGTTTGCCGATATCCCCTTCTCTGAGGTTAAGTTCTTCAAGGCTTTGGACAATACGCTTGATGATCCAAACACCTATCTTGGTCTCAAAGTCAGTTTGGGTGGCCACATTATCGGCTTCTGTTACGCGCTTCTTGGCGACTACTACATCGGCGATGGCGCAAAAGTCGTAACCGTCATTACCATCGCAACGTCGCCTGAACATCGATCTCGAATCGTGGGCGGCAAGGCTGCCCTCCGTTTAACACGAGGAATTGAAGCATGGGCAAAGGGAATGGGCGCTGCTTACGTTCTTTATCATGCAACGTCTGGAACCAACCCTACAGGTGCAGACAGATTTTTCCGTAAGTTAGGTATGACGACGCTAGGTGGAAATTATGGCGTGAGGATTTCACCCGAGCTGGACAAAGGTGGCTAGACTTGGAGCGCCCAGAATTTACTATTCAAGATTGGCTGGCATTTCATTCTTTGGATGCGGGGCAAGTAGAATCATACTGCAACTTTTTGTCGGCGCGTTTTGAAAAAAGCCGCCTCCCTCAAGAGTTCTCGTTTGACGTTAAAGAATACAAGCTTGACTTTGAAGAAAGCCTACAAAAATTCGTTTTACCTTCGCTAATAGAGCTATTGGGTGCAACTGACGGTACCGCCGCAAAAATTAAAGACTTAAAGATTGTCCTTGGTTCCAAGGGCGCACATGAAATTCCACATGCTGCTCTTGACCCGATAAACGGATTCCCCGTCATTCACATGCATTGGTCCGGCTCAACCTCAGATTTAATTTGCTTGGTTCATGAAGCTGCCCACGCCGCTCAGATGATCATGAGCGGAGACAGTCTGATGCCTCCGATGGCACGAGAAGTCTGCGCTTTCATCGGTGAACTCGCACTCATCGCATTTCTGGATGAGAAAGATAAATCGATTGCCGCACATATGAAGGCTGTTTGGCATCGAGAGAACATGGGCTATTTCAAACAAGATGTGGTGGATTTGCTGAAGGCTCTGAAAGATGGCTCGATGCCGTACGCTTATCGTCAAAACTATCCGATAGCGCGGTGGGTTGCGCTCGCTCTTCACAGTTCTGGTGACGTCAAACGGATTCAAGACCTTTTTGCAAGTGGTGCTTCAGCCAGTGAGCATTTGGGGCTGCCGAGCATGTTCGGCGAGTTGAAAAGCTATGATAGAGTTGCCTACCTCCCAAGAAGTGAAGCAAATGAAGATATTACGCGGTTTAAATTAAGTCTGTCCAAATCAGCACTGAAAGTAGTCCAGCAAGGTCAAATTGATTTCGAGTGGCTATATCGCACAGCGGAAGCTGGGGCCGTTGTTGAAAACAATATCGAGGCATTGGGGCCGGTTCCGCCAATAGTATGGGTGAAATGGCGATCATTGGGAGTACATGCTCTGGCCGCGTTAAAGCAAGGCCATGCTGACGTAACCCCCGGAGCTTTTTTGAAACGTCATCCGATAGATCAATTGGCACGACCGGCGCCGCAAACTGCAGCTGAGGCTCCTTGGATCAAACCTATGGGGTTTGATGCTTTGACAGCGCTTGGGATGGCAATCCAACAATTGGCGAGTTCTCCATACCATCGGCAGTTTGAGTTGAGCTACTATCTGCCTGCGGAAATCCTTCCGCCCCTAAAAATCGGACAATTAAAATGCTATTTAGGCGAGTCCGGGCACCCGTTGGGGTTGACAAGTTGGGCATGGTTAACCGATCTTAATAAAGAAGAAATTCACAAGACGGGTAGAGAAGTGAAGAGAAACGAGTGGTCGGGTGGGAAGCACCCATTTATCAATGACCTTGTCTGTGAACCGGCTGTGTATCGCGCGATTGCCACAGGGCTACGAGATTCCTTTTCACCAAACTACATCCTCAGAAAGGTGTGCCAATGGAGCGAATAGGGTGCTTTCCAACTAAGGTTTTGAAAATGAGAACTTGCATAACTTACATATGATGTTGGAGGCAGACCTTTGTTGCGCTTCTGACGTAACGTCCCCAAGGGCAAAAAAATCACGGAGAATTCTTGATGAAAGAAAATTACAGAGCCATTAGAAATGCCCCCATTAGCTCTATGGCCCTCATATTTTTGCTTTCCGCTTGTGGTGATGCTGTTTATTCTCAAACAGATTTCCCCTCACGTGTGGGCGAGGTTCGAGAGGGTATGACGCAAGATCAAGTAATCTCGGTTTTGGGGCCATTTGTACGAACTTTAAGTCCGGATGGCGATTTGCCAGTTTGTGACACGTTTATGTACAACGAGTTGCTCAATGCAAAGTTTGTCCATGTTTGGTATCTAAACGGCAAAGTACAAGCCGCGACAGATGGCCATGAAGCAATCTGTGCAATGCCGTGATTAGACGAGTACTTAGCTTGTCGATATCGGAACTCAACATAAATGGGGCGGTGGCGAAATCTATTCGCCTTAATGGCCCGTCTTGGAGGAAAAATGGAAGATAGTACATTTCCATCTCGCGTAAATGAAGTTGTGGCAGGGATGTCCCCGCAAAACGTAAAAAGCATACTAGGTGAAGCAATTCGTACTATTGGCAATGGTAAAGATAACCTCGTTGCTGAGACTTATCTATACAACGAATTTTTGGACGCAAAATTCATTCATGTTTGGTATGAAAGTGGAACCGTAAAGGCGGCAACCGACGGACACAACGTAGTCTGCTCATTACCATAAATGCTCCTAAAAAAATCAATCTGAACTTGTAGGGAAAACAATGTCTAACACCTTCTTTGAAGAAATTTTTGAATCCTCATTTAATCTCAATTCGAATGTCAGTTTTTGTTTTGGTGGCTCTAGCAGCGGATCGACTAGTAGTTCAGGCGACGAAGGCAACGAAGGAAATGAAAATGACGAAAACAATGAGGGGGATGAAGGCAATGAAGGTGACGAAGGCGACGAAGGCAACTTTTGGAGTGACGTCGGAAGCGGGCTTTCAAATCTAGGAGGTAATGTTGGCGGCGCTTTGGATGAGGTCGGCGGCGCGATCGGTGATGTGTTTGGCGGCGGAAGTGAAACGAATGCGTCTACTCCGACTGCGCCAACCACTCCAACGCATACTGGCAACATTCCTACACCTGGTACTAGCAGTACTATTACAACGGCATCTGGTTTAACTATCACAGTAGTAGTGCATTCAAGCGCCCCACAAGCTACGATTGATGCGGTAACTCAGGCAGCAATTGACTATGCAAACGCTGTCGCAACTGGCGGGATAACTGCGCAATCGAACTTGCAAAATCTTACGGTTAATGTCGGCCCTATTGCACCGGTGAGTTTGCCTGATGGCAGTACGGTAACTGCGAATGGTGTGCATCAAGGAAACGGAACCACTGCTACCATTGGTATCGATCCTGCACCGGGCTTTAGCCCCAACCGGCCCGCAAGTGCTACTGCGGCGACTATGGTACATGAGCTAACCCACGCATATAATCCAACTCTACACCAGACCGGTGCTTCCAATCAAAACGCTGCACATTCGAGCGATTTTTATCAGCAGGTTGATGATGCGGCTGCAGCAATTGGTATCAACCCTGGCACGTCCGGAACGGGTCATTCCTTTGCTTCCGGTGCCTTACCGTACAACGGCTCAAATCCACCGACAAGTCAAGCGACCCCTGAAGCAACTTCCTCCTCGAATGACGGCGACGAAGGTAACGAAGGCAACGAGGGTAACGAGGGAAACGAAGGCAACGAAGGCAACGAGGGAAACGGAGGCAACGAGGGAAACGAAGGCAACGACGGAAAAGAAGG